>NZ_JBHWZO010000110.1:0-19317 GCF_042728455.1 Promicromonospora sp. NPDC060204 | reverse complement strand
GTGCGGGGTATCTGCGCTGTCGGAACGATCCGAGGGCGCAGATACCCCGCACTCAACGGGGAAGGGGGTGAAGCCTGTGCGGTGGGTGGCCTCGTTTTCCGGGTCCAGGAGCACTACCGACTGGTCCAGCGGGGAGGCCCAGGCGCCCTCGTCCAGGAGCGGGGACGTCGCGGTCGAGTAGCCGAGGCGCGCGTACAGCGGCGAGTCGCCGCCGTCGGCCCCGGGCAGGGCGTGGTCGGTGCCGTGGTTGATCACGCGGACGATGCCGTCGTCGCGCGTGGCGCTGATCGCCCAGCCG
This sequence comes from Promicromonospora sp. NPDC060204, assembly GCF_042728455.1. Lineage (NCBI taxonomy): Bacteria > Bacillati > Actinomycetota > Actinomycetes > Micrococcales > Promicromonosporaceae > Promicromonospora > Promicromonospora sp. NPDC060204. The sequence continues at coordinate 19,019 of NZ_JBHWZO010000110.1, read as the reverse complement.
GGCGCGGCCGCCACGGTGAGCACGTCGCCGACGTCGACCGGGAGCGGCTCGGGGGCCGCCGTCCACACCTCGTGGGAGGCGGGCAGCGCCAGGCCCAGGAGGCCCTTGCTCGCCCAGTACGGCGAGCCGGTGCCGCTGTACCGCTGCGCGAGGGGGCGCCACGGGTGGTGCCAGCCGAGGGTCAGCAGGCCGTCCTCGCCCGGCACGTCGTGGTCGGCGAAGTGCCGCACGATGCGCGTCGCCGCCTCCCGGAGCTGCCCCGGCCGGCCCACGCCCGACACGGCGCCGGCCCAGAACGGCGCGGCCGCCGCGAAGCGGTAGGTGAGGCTGCGGCCCTGCAGCAACGGGGAGCCGTCGGCGCCCACGAGCGCCAGGGCGTCGTCCAGGTAGCGGGCCAGGTGCGCGCGGTCGGACGCCGAGCGCACGGCCAGGTCGTCGCCCGCCGCCGTCGCGACCTCCGCCGCGCCGGACATCCGCGCCCAGAGCGCGGGGTACAGGTGCAGGGCCCAGCCGGCGTAATGGTCGAAGCTGCGCTCCGGGCCGTCGGCGAACCAGCCGCCGGGGCGGCGGAAGCGGTCGTGCGCGGCGAGGTCGCGGGCCACGTCGTCCGCGGAGAACGGGCCGCCCACCGAGCGCAGGAACGTCTCCACGACGATCCGGAACCAGACCCAGTTGTTGTCCGGGTAGTCCTCGTCGCCCACCACGGTCCCGAGGTAGTCGACCACGTGCTCCTGGGCGGACGGCGTCATGCGGTCCCAGATCCAGGGCCGCGTCAGGTCGAGGATCAGGGCGAGCGAGGCGGCCTCGACCTTTGCCTGGCCGTGCTCGTCGGGCCGGGTCCAGCGCTCGGGGTGCGCGGGGTCGGTGCCCGTCGCCAGGCCGGCCGCGTACCGCTCGGCGAGGCCGGTCGGGTCCGCGCCGTCCTCCCCCGCGAGCCGGAAGCCCGCCAGCAGGAACGTGCGGGCGAAGCCCTCCAGGCCGTCGACGGCGGTGCCATACCCGCCCGGCGTGCCGGGCAGGGTGATGAGCGAGCCGCTCGGCGACGCGTACGGCTCGACGGCGGCCAGGAGCCGGTCGGCGTACGCCGCGAGCCAGCCGCGGGCCTCGGGGCCGGACGCGCCCGCGCCGGCCGGGACGGAGATGTGGTGGGTCATGCGACGAACTCCATGTCCTCGCGCGTCACGGCGCTGCGGGACGCCTCGCCCCGCGCGTACCGCTCCAGCTCGTCGAGCGCGGCCGCGGTCATGCGGCGCGCCTCCGTACCGAGCGACCCCGCGATGTGCGGGGTGATCATGACGTTCGGCAGGTCGTACAGCACCGACGACGCCGGCAGCGGCTCGGGCTCGGTGACGTCGAGCATCGCGTAGATGCGTCCGGTCTCGCACGCGCGCTCCAGCGCCGCGGTGTCGACGACGGCGCCGCGGGCGGTGTTGATCAGCGTGGCGCCGTCGGGCAGCAGGGCCAGCTCGCGCGCGCCGATGAGGTTGCGCGTCGAGGGCAGGTCGGGGGCGTGCAGCGAGACGATGTCGGAGGCCGCCAGCAGCTCGTCGAGCGGCACCAGCCGCGCGCCGGCCTCGGCGACGGCGGCCGGGTCCGCGAGCGGGTCCGCCACGAGGATCTCGCGGGTCTCGGGGCCGGAGCCCGGCACGGTCAGCCGCGCCACCACCTGGCGCCCGGTGCGGGAGAAGCCGACGATGCCGACGACCCGGCCGCGGTTGGACAGGTCGCCGTGCTCGCCGAGGTAGGACCAGTCGTCGCGGCGCTTGCGCGCGATGTTCGCGAGGAACGGCGCCTTCTTGCCTGCCATCAGGATCGCGGCCACCGTGAACTCCGCGACCGGCAGCGCGTTCTCGGCCACCGCGTTGGTCACGAGCAGCCCGCGGTCCCAGACGGCGTCGGACACGAGCGACCGGACCGAGCCCGCGCAGTGCAGCACGGCGCGCAGGTTCGGCGCGAGGTCGAGCACGTCGGCGGTGATCCGCGGGGCGCCCCAGGAGGTGAGGAGCACCTCGACGTCGGCCAGCCGGGCCTTCGCCTCCGGGGTGTCGTACGCGGTCACACGGGCGGGCTCGCCGAGCCTCGCGATCGCGCGCAGCCGGGAGTCCTCGTCCGGGCCGAACTGCATACGCAGTGCCCGATCGTCCATGACGAGCAGGGCCTCAGGTCGCCGCACCACCGCGCTCCTCTCCATCGAGTCCGCGTCCGCCTGACCGTTCAGACGAACAATTCCGATCACCTACGATCGAACGATGGCCCATTGAAGCCCACCCGCCTGGCCGTTGGCAAGCCCCTGGCGTTCGGCAAAGAGTTCCACTACGATCATTTTCGATCATTGGAGATACGCACATGACAGCACCGTCGCTGCCTGCGCCCGACGTCACGGCCCGCAGCCTCTGGGCCGGGCCGCGCGTGGCGGGCGCCCTCGCCCCCACGCTCGCCGCCGCCGACGCCGAGCGCGGCACCCCCTGGCCGCAGCCCCTGGCCTCGCAGTACGCCCGGTTCTTCCGCGACGGCGTCCGCACGGTCTACGAGGCGCAGGTCGCGGCCCGGCAGGCGCGGCTGACCCGAGCCACGCTCGCGGCCCTCGTCGACCCGAGCGACGACCGCGTCGACGAGGTGGTCGACGGCGTGCTGCTGCTGTGCGAGCAGTCCTCGTGGTGCTGGGCCGCGCACGACGACACGTTCGACCGGTTCGGCCGGATCACGCCCACCGTCACCGAGCCGTACCTGGACCTCGGCGCGGGCGAGGTGGCCGCACAGCTCGCGTGGGTCGACCACCTGCTCGGCCCGGCCCTCGACGAGCGCGCGCCCGGCGTGCGCTGGCGCGTCCGGCAGGAGGCGCAGGCCCGCGTGCTGGGGCCGTTCACGGAACGTCGCGACTGGTGGTGGCTCGGCGTCGACCACCCGATCATGAACTGGAGCCCCTGGATCCAGGGCAACGTGCTCGCCGCCAACCTCGCGCTGGAGGAGGACCCGGACCGGCGCAGCGCCACCTCCGCGCTCGTCGCCGAGGGCATCGCGGCGTACTGGGCGTCCCTGCCCGACGACGGCGGCGTCGACGAGGGCTACCACTACTGGTGGCAGGGCGCCGCGCGGGCCCTGGAGGCGCAGGACCTGCTCGCGTCCGCGGGGATCGAGCCGGACCCCGAGGCGCTGGACCGGATCCGCGCGACCGTGGCGTTCCCGCACGCGATGCACCTGGGCGGCGACTGGTACGTCAACGTCGCCGACGGGGCCGCGCGGCCACTCGCGACCTGGCCCTGGAACGTCGTGCACGCCTGGGCGCAGCGGGTGGGCGACGACGCGGCGGCGAGGCACGCGGCGTCCTTCCGCGGGCGGCCCGGCGGGCTGTTCGACGAGCGCGCCTCCCTGCCGCGCGCCGTGGGTCTGCTGACCGGCTCCTGGGCGGACGCCCCCGCCGCCGCGCCGCCGCTGGTGGGGCGGTCCGTGTTCCCGGCGACGGGCATCGCGGTGGCGCGCTCCGCGCCCGGGTCGGCGCGCGGCGTCGCGGTGTCGGTCAAGGGCGGGCACAACGACGAGAACCACAACCACGTGGACGTCGGCTCGGTGATCGTGGCGCTCGACGGCGTGCCCGTCGTCGTGGACGCGGGCAAGCCCACCTACCGCGCGGGCACCTTCGGGCCGGACCGGTACGACCTGTGGGTGGTCCGGGGCGACTGGCACAACGTCCCGCGGGTCCGCGGGGTGGAGCAGGCCCCGGGCCCGCAGTATGCGGCGGGTGCCTTCGAGGTGGCGGACGACGGGGCGGACGCCGGGGCGGCTCCGGGCTGGCGCGCGCGGGTCGAGCTGGCCGGGGCGTATCCGGTGCCGGGGCTGGAGCACTGGTGGCGGGACGTGCGGCTGGACCCCGACGCCGAGACCGTGACCGTCGAGGACTCCTGGCGGTTCTCCCCGTCGGAGCCCGGCACACCGGACGGTCCAACGGCGTGGCACTGGCTGCTCGCGGGCGACGTGACGCTCACGCCGGGCCGGGCGGTCGTCCGGTTCGCGCCGGACGGTACCCCGGACGGGCCGCCCGGCCGTACGCTCGCCCTCACCTGGGACGTCGCGGACGTCGGCGCCGAGCTCGACGTGCGCGCGCTGGACGACCCCGAGCTGGCCGCCGTATGGGGTGAACACCTGACCCGGTTGCGACTCACGGCGCGCGCAGAGGCGCCGTCGGGCGCGTTCCGGGTCACCATGAGACCCACCGGGTCGGGATCGCAGGAGGTTGCATGACGCAGGAAGCGCCGCTCCCGAGCGAGCGTCGGGCGCGCCTGATCGCGCGGGTGCGGGAGACGGGTTCGGCACGCGTGAGCGACCTGTCGCGCGTGCTCGGCGTGACGCCCGTGACGGTGCGGCGCGACCTCGCCGTGCTCGTCATGGACGGCGCGCTGGAAAAGGTGCACGGCGGCGCCCGGATCCCGGCCCGTACAGCCGGGCGGCAGGACGTCGAGGACGCCGCCGACGCCGGGCAGCCGACCATCGGCGTGGTCGTGCCGTCGCTCGACTACTACTGGCCCGAGGTGATCCGCGGCGCACGCGGCGCCGCCGACGGCTCCGCGCGGCTGATCCTGCGGGGCGGGTCCTACGACGTGGACCAGATCCGGCACCAGCTCGCGGCGCTCGTCGGGGACGACGGCGGCCCCGGCGTCGACGGCCTGCTCGTCGCGCCGCCCGCCTCCGGGCCCGACGCCACCGAGCTGGGCGACTGGCTCGCCGGCCTGGACCTGCCGGTGGTGCTCATGGAGCGGCGCCTGGTGGGCGGCCCGTACCGCGAGCCCCTGGAGTCGGTCGCGACCGACCACGCGCTCGGCTCGGGCACGGCGGCGCGCCACCTCGCGGAGCGCGGGCACCGGCAGGTGGGCCTGGTGACGTCGCGGACCAGCCCGCACTCGGCCGCCGTCCGCCGCGGGTTCCTCGCGGCCGCGGAGGACCTGGCGTTCGACGTGGTGCTCGACCTGGAGACGGCGCCGCTGGGCGACGCCACGTGGGCCGCCGACGCCGCGTCCGTGCTGGACCGGTGCGCGGAGACGGGCGTGACGGCGGTGCTGGTGCACTCCGACCGGGAGGCGATCTCGCTGGTCGAGCTGGCGCGGGAACGCGGCGTGCGGGTACCCGCGGACCTCGCGGTGGTCGCCTACGACGACGAGGTGGCCGCCCTGGCCGACCCGCCGCTCACCGCGGTGAGCCCGCCCAAGGCCGCGATCGGCGCCCGGGCGGTGGAGCTGCTGACGCGCCGGCTCGCGGACCCCGACCGCCCGGTACACCGGATCGAGCTGAGCCCCCGGCTGATCGTCCGCGCGTCGAGCGCGGGCTGACCCCGGACGGCGTCCGGCGGATTCACGGGCGGCGTCCCGGGGCGAACGTCACTCCGCCGAGTGGGTAACGGAGACGTAGCACTGCTCCGTCTCCGTTACCCAGCCGGGTGGAAGTCAGCTTCCCCCGAGCCCAGGCTCGTACCGGTGCAGCGTGACGCTCGCGCGCACGACGTCACGCAGCGCCGTCAGGTCGCCCGACAGCACCCCGACGGCGCGGGCCTGCACCAGCACGTTCCCGAGCGCCGTCGCCTCGACCGGCCCGGCGACCACGGGCAGCCCGGTCGCCTCGGCGGTGAGCCGGCACAGCAGCTCGTTCCGCGAGCCGCCGCCCACCACGTGCACGGTGTCCACGACCACGCCGGCCAGCGCCGACGCGTTCGAGACCGCCCGCGCCGAGGCGGCCGCGAGGCTGTCGAGGACTACCCGGACGAGGGCGGGCCGCGTGGCCGGGAGGTCCACGCCGAGGCGCGCGACGGCGTCCGACACCCGGCGCGGCATGTCGCCCGGGGTGAGGAACTCGTCGCCGTCCACGTCGACCAGGCACCGGCCGCCGGGCTCGGCCTCGGCCGCCGCGAGGAGGCCGGGGAGGTCGACGGGCGCGCCGTCCTCCTGCGCCCACGCCCGGACGCACTCGTCCAGCACCCACAGGCCCATGACGTTGCGCAGGTACCGCACGGTCCCGTCGAGGCCGAGCTCGTTGGTGAAGTTCGCCGCGCGGCTCGCCTCGGTGAGCACTGGCGCGGGTAGCTCCAGCCCGACCAGCGACCACGTGCCCGACGAGACGTACGCCCCGGCGGCCCCCAGGGGCGTCGCCGCGACGGCCGACGCCGTGTCGTGCGAGGCGACGGCGAGCACCGGCACCTCGCCGAGCCCGGTCGCCGCGCGCACCTCGGGCAGGAGGTGCCCGACGACGGTGCCGGGCTCGACGAGCTCCGGCAGCCGGTCCCGCAGGTCCGCGAGGCCGGGGTACTCCGCCCCGAGCCGGTCCAGGAGCTCGCCCGACCAGGTGCGTGAGCGGGCGTCGAGCAGCCCCGTGGTGGACGCGTTGGTCACTTCCGCGACCCGGCGGCCGGTGAGCCGGTAGGCGATCAGGTCGGGCACCAGCAGCAGGTGCCGGGCCCGCGCCCACTCCTCGCCGCCGACGCCGGCGCCGACGCCGGTCGAGACCCCCGCGACGAGCTGGAACTCTGTGGTGAACTGCAGGTGCTGCAGCCCGTTGATCGCGTAGTGGTCGGCGAACGGGACGTGCCGGTAGACGTCGTCGGCCACGCCTTCCGTGCGGGCGTCGCGGTAGCAGAACGGGTCCGCGACCAGGTCACCGGCGTCGTCGAGGAACGCGTGGTCCACGGCCCACGCGTCCACGCCGATCCCCCGGATCTCGACGCCGCGCTCCCGCGCGAGGTCGCCCGCGGCCCGCAGCCCGTCGAGGATCCCGCGCCACAGCACGTCGACGTCCCAGCGCAGGGCGCCGTGCTCGTCCGTCCGCGGCCCGTTCGGGAACCGGCCGCACTCGACGAGCTCGACGCTCGGCTCCGGCGCGGCCGGGCCCGAACTCGGCCCGGCCGCCCCGTGCACCACCCCGAGCATCACCCGGCCGCTGGTCGCGCCCAGGTCGACCGCGACGAACCCGGCCCTGCCCACCTCGTCGCTCACCGCAGGAACGCCGCTGCCACGCCCGCGTCCACCGGCACGTGCAGGCCCGTCGTGTGCGAGAAGTCGGAGGTGCACAGCGCGAACACGGCGTTCGCGACGTTCTCCGGCAGCACCTCGCGCTTGAGCAGGGTGCGCTGGGCGTAGAACTCGCCGAGCTTCTCCTCGGGCACCCCGTAGACCGCCGCGCGGTTGGCGCCCCAGCCGGACGCGAAGATGCCGGACCCGCGCACCACGCCGTCCGGGTTCACGCCGTTCACGCGGATGCCGTACTGCCCCAGCTCGGCGGCCAGCAGGCGCACCTGGTGGGCCTGGTCGGCCTTGGTCGCCGAGTAGGCGATGTTGTTCGGCCCGGCGAACACCGAGTTCTTGGACGAGATGTAGACGATGTCGCCACCCATGCCCTGGTCCACCAGCACCCGCGCCGTTTCACGAGAAACCAGGAACGAGCCCTTGGCCATCACGTTGTGCTGGAGGTCCCAGTCGGCCTCGGTGGTCTCGAACAGCGACCGCGACAGCGACAGCCCGGCGTTGTTCACCACGAGGTCCACGCCGCCGAACGCCAGCACGGCCTCCTGGACCGCCGCCCGCACGGCCGCCTCGGAGGACACGTCCGCGGCCACGCCGACCGCGACGTCCGCCGACCCGAGCTCCGCCGCCGCGGCCGTCGCCTTCTCCAGGTCGAGGTCCGCGACCACGACGCACGCGCCCTCGGCCGCCAGCCGCGTCGCGATCGCCTTGCCGATGCCCGACGCCGCCCCGGTCACCAGGGCGACCCGGGTCGCCAGCGGCTTGGGCGCCGGCATGCGCCGCAGCTTGGCCTCCTCCAGCGCCCAGTACTCGATGCGGAACTTCTCGGCCTCCGCGATGGGCGCGTAGGTCGAGACGGTCTCCGCGCCGCGCATCACGTTGATCGCGTTGACGTAGAACTCGCCGGCCACGCGCGCCGTCTGCTTGTTCCGGCCGTACGAGAACATGCCCACGCCCGGGACCAGCACGATCGCCGGGTCCGCACCGCGCATCGCCGGCGGCTCCTCGCCGCGGGCCCGGGCCACGGCGGCGCCGCGCTCGTAGTAGGCGGCGTAGTCGGCACGGTAGGCCTCGTGCGCGGCCCGCAGCGCGGTCACGGTCTCCTCGACCGTCACCGACGTCGGGACGTCGACGACCAGCGGCTTCACCTTGGTCCGTAGGAAGTGGTCGGGGCAGCTCGTGCCAAGCTCGGCCAGGGGCACCAGCCGCTCACGCGCGACGAAGTCCAGCACGGGCTCCGAGTCGGTGAAGTGGCCCACCTGCGGCGCGTCGATGCTGGCCAGCCCCCGGATCACCGGCGCGAGCGCGGCGGCACGGGCCCGCCGCTCGGCATCGGGCAGCGGCTCGTAGCCGGGGCGGACCGCGCCGAAGGCGTGGGTGTCGCGTGCCGCGGCGCGGGCCGCGATGAACTCCTCGGCCTTCCGGATGATCGCGAGCGAGCGCTCCTCGGCCTCGGCCGACGTGTCGCCCCACGCGGTGATGCCGTGGCCGCCCAGGATGCAGCCGACGGCCTGCGGGTTGGCGGCCTTGATCGCCGCGATGTCGAGGCCGAGCTGGAAGCCCGGACGACGCCACGGCACCCACACGACCTCGTCGCCGAAGATCTCCGCCGTGAGCTTCTCGCCGTCGGCGGCCGCCGCGATCGCGATGCCGGCGTCGGGGTGCAGGTGGTCCACGTGGGGCGCGTCGACCAGGCCGTGCATCGCCGTGTCGATCGACGGCGCCGCGCCGCCCTTGCCGTGCAGGCAGTAGTCGAACGCGGCGACCATCTCGTCCTCGCGCTCCTCGCCCGGGTACACGTCCACGAGGGCGCGCATCCGGTCGAGCCGCAGCACCGCCAGGCCCTGCTGGGTGAGCGTGCCGAGGTCGCCGCCGGAGCCCTTGACCCACAGCAGCTCGACGGGCTCGCCCGTGACCGGATCGGTGGCGGTGCCCTTCGCGGAGGTGTTGCCGCCCGCGTAGTTGGTCACCCGGGGGTCGGAGCCCAGCCGGTTCGACCGGCCCACCAGGTCCTCGACCACGCCGTCCTCGACCACGCCGGCTCCGCTGACGTCGTTCATGCTCCCCATCCCGCCTGCGCGCCACCGACGCGCTCGCTCGCGATCTTCTCGGCATACCCCGACGCCGCGAAGGCCGCGGTCGGGTTCGGGTCCAGCCCCATCTCCTCGCGCACCTGCGCCACCAGCGGCCGGACGTCGGTGTCGTACGCGTCCATGAGCACGCCGTGCGCGCCGAGCACGTCGCCCGCGCGCTGCGCCGCCTCCAGCGCCTCGACGTCGACGAGCAGGGCCTTCGCCGTCGCCTCCTGGACGTTCATGACCGACCGGATCTGGGCGGGGATCTTCGGCTCGATGTTGTGGCACTGGTCGAGCATGAAGTTCACGCCGCTGTCCGGAGCGTGCGCCCCGGCGGAGACGATCTCGTGCATGATCCGGAAGAGCTGGAACGGGTCCGCGGCGCCGACCATGAGGTCGTCGTCGGCGTAGAACCGGCTGTTGAAGTCGAAGGCGCCGAGCCGGCCCTGGCGCAGGAGCTGCGCCACGATGAACTCGATGTTGGTGCCGGGCGCGTGGTGGCCCGTGTCCAGCACGACCTTCGCCCGGTCGCCGAGCGCCAGGACGTGCAGCAGGGAGGTGCCCCAGTCCGGCACGTCGGTGACGTAGAAGGCCGGCTCGAAGAACTTGTACTCGAGCACCATGTGCTGGTCGTCGTCGAGCGCGGCGTAGATCTCGGCCAGCGACTCGGCGATCCGGTCCTGCCGGGCCCGGATCGAGTCCTGGCCGGGGTAGTTGAGGCCGTCCGACAGCCAGACCTTGAGGTCCTTGGACCCCGTGGCGCGCATGACGTCGATGCACTGCTTGTGGTGGTCCACGGCCTTGGCGCGCACCCGCGGGTCGGGGTGGGCGAGCGAGCCCAGCATGAAGTCCTCGTCCTGGAAGACGTTGGAGTTGATCATGCCGATCTGCACGCCGAGGTCCGCGGCGTGCCGGCTGAGCGCCTCGAAGTCGTCGACCAGGTCCCAGGGGATGTGCAGGCTGACGCGCGGGGCCACGCCGGTGTACCGGTGCACCTGGGCGGCGTCGGCGATCTTCTCGAACGGGTCACGCGGCACGCCCGGCTGGCTGAAGACCTTGAACCTCGTGCCCGAGTTGCCGAAGGCCCAGGACGGCAGCTCGATCGTCTGCTGCCGGAGCGCGGACCTGGCCGCCTCGACACGTGTGGATGCCGCCATGGCGTCCTCCCTCTCCGCGCACGCCTTCGTGCGCACCTTGAAACGATTCATTACGAGCCTATTCCCCACCCGCCCAAGGGTCAAGGCGCAAGGGCGGAGGCGGGTGGCCGGTAGTTCGTCAACTACCGACCACCCGGGCTGCCCGACCCGTCAGTACCGCGCGTCCGCCGCGGCCAGGTACTTGGTCGTCACCACGATCGCGCGGCGCAGCGTGGACTCGTCCTCGGTGGTGCCGGCCTTCGTGAGTCGGTTGACCCAGACGTCGGCCTGCGCGGTGGTGGGCGGCGCGCCCAGGAAGTGCTCGTAGGTGGCGATCACGCGGAACCGCACGGCCTGCGGGTTGTCCCAGAGCGCCTGGACCACGCCCGCGCGCCCGAGCGTGTTCAGCCGCGGCATCCAGTGCTTGAGCTGGTCCGACGTCGGGGGCCGGTGCAGGATGTGCTGGTACAGCGCGGTCACGTACTTGGCGTCGGTGCCGCCCACGTGCTTGTAGTAGGTCGAGGTGCCCATGAGGTACGGCTCGATCTCGTCGATCGTCCGCGTCTTCTTCTTCACCATGGAGAGGTAGTTGGCCGTCTGGGTGGCGGACGGCGTGTAGCCGAGGGTCGCCTGGAACGCCTGGGAGATGCGGAGCTTGCGGTAGTTGTCCGACTTGGCCATGCCGTCGGCCAGCGCGCCCGGCCCGTCCACCGACACCCGGTAGGACCAGCTCTCGATGTCGGCGGCGGTGGCCGCCCGCCCCAGGTAGTCCTGGTACATCGCCTGCACGAAGTTCTTGGACTGCTCGTCCACCTCGGCGTACTGCTTCGCGTACACGGCCGCCTGGTCCTGGATACCCGCCAGCAGCGGGTAGGCGAGCTCGCCCGGGCACTCGGTCTGGTGCGTGTCGCGGTGGCCGAAGACCCGCTGCAGCGTCACCTGGTCGCCCGCGTTGTAGCGGCCGCCGTCGGTGTGGCCGGCCGCGGTGAGCACCGTCGTCTCGTCCGGGTTGACGTCGTACTGCGCGAGCCGGCTGCCGATGATCCTGGCCACGCCGTCCCGCTGGGCGGTCGTGGGCTTCACGCCCGCCGCCGTCGTGTAGGTGCCGATCATCGCGACGCCGACCGTGCCGGTGTTGAAGCCGCCGGTGTGGGCGCCGATGATCGGCTCCTCGATGCTGCCGTCGGCGCCCTCGTAGATGTTGCCCCACTTGTCGACCAGGAAGTTGTAGCCGATGTCGCACCAGCCGTGCGTCTGCTGGTGGTACGCCTGGTCGTTGCGGATCGCCTGCATGGCCTCGGCCACGGTGGCGTAGTCGTTCGGGTTCACCGTGTGGTGCACGGCGGCGGCCTTGAGGCCGCCCTCGGCGGGGAACCAGGTGGGGCCGGTGCCGGGCTCGAGGCAGCGCGGCGCGGCACCCCACTCCTCGCGCGTGATGATCGTGGGTCCTGCCGTCGCGGTCGACGCCGCGACCGTGCCCGACGTCGTCGCCGCGGCCGTGGTGACCTGCGCCGACGAGACCAGGCTGAGCTCCACGCCCTCCGGGAACTGCGCGGCCTCGTCCACCGTCGCGAGCTGGACGGCGTCCGCCTCGCCCACGTACACCGGCGCGGACGTCACGACGGCGGAGCCGCCGTCGGCGTCGTCCGTGGACTTCTCCAGGTGGCTCCAGTCGCTCCAGGTCCCGTCGGCGGCCCGGGTACGGACCTGCATCTCGGGGACGACGTGGTCGATCTCGGCCGGCCACGACAGCCCGACCGTCTGGAACCCCTCGGGCACCTCGATGGCGCCGGCGATCCGGCCGTCGGCGTCGGCGGTGTCCAGCACCACGGCGCCGTCCGCCGCCGTCCCGGCCTCGGCGGCCCGCTCGGGGTCCGCACCCGTGACGTCGTCGACGACGGCGGTCTCCTCGACCGGGGCCGCGGCCACCTCGACCTTCTCGACCTGCGCGGCCGTGGTGCCGGCGTCGGGCAGCGCGGAGTCCGCGGGGGCGGCGATGCCCTCGGGCTCCAGGGACGGCTGCGTCGTCAGCGCCGTCGCGGCCGGGGCCAGCGCGCCGCCGAGCACCATCGCCGGCGCCACGCCGAGGATGAGCGTTCTGCCCACCACGCTCCCGGCGAGCGTCGTCCTGCCGGCGCCGTGCCGGGGGCCCTGCTTCGTTCGGGATGTCGGTGCTGCCGCGTGCCGAACCACTGTGTCCTCCTCGCATCGAAACGCGCCGGCCGCGCGGGGCGCGGCTGACGCGAAGAACAGGCCGACGTTAGTGGTGACCAGGCAGGACGGCGCCTCTTTTCACCCCTGTGGAGCGGGTGATCTTTCCCTGAACACCGCCTGGATCACCCGGTGGCCAGGGGCGGGCGTGGTACTCGCAGTGGGCAGCCCCAACTCCCCTTTGAGGCCCGGGTTGCTCCGCTTTGAACAGTCGCAAAGAGGAGTAACCCCGGCCTCAAAGGGGAGCCCAGCCGGACCCGGGCGAGGGTCAGAAGTCGAAGTCGTCGATGTTGCTCTTGTCGAACACGAACGGCTCGCCGAGCAGCACCTCGCCGTCGGCCCCCACGGTGTACTCACCGAGCCGGCCGGCCTCGAAGGTGTCGCCCTCCTCGCCCGTGATGTCGCCCGCCACGAGCGCCGCGGCGGCCTCCGTCGCCAGGTAGCCCAGGTCGGTCGGGTTCCACAGCGCGAACGCCTCGACGGTGCCGTCGTCCACGTACTCGCGCATCTGGTTGGGCGTGCCGAGACCGGTGACCGCGACCTTGCCCTTGTACTCGGAGGTCGACACGTAGCGCGCCGCCGCCGCGATGCCCACCGTGGTGGGCGACACGATCCCCTTGAGGTCCGGGTGCGACTGGAGCAGCGCCGCCGTCTTGTCGAACGACGTCTGGTCGTCGTCGTCGCCGTAGGCCGTCTCCACGAGCTTGATGTCCGGGTAGTCGGAGGCCAGCTTCTCCTCCATGATCTTGATCCACGCGTTCTGGTTGGTCGCGTTGGCCGACGCCGAGAGGATCGCGATCTCGCCCTTGCCGCCGATCTGGTCGGAGATGAGCTCGAGCTGCTTGTCCGCGATGCCCTCGGCCGAGGCCTGGTTGACGAACAGGTCGCGGTACTGCGGCTCGGTGTCGGAGTCGAACGTGACCACCTTGGTGCCCGCCGACCGCGCCTCGTCGAGCGCGTCGCCGATCGCCGTCGGGTCGTTGGCCGAGATCACCAGCGCGCTCACGCCCTGCTGGGCGGCGGTGTTGATGAACGGCACCTGCGAGTCGGGCGACGCCGTGTCCGGCCCCACCTCGTCGACGGTGGCGCCGAGCTCGCCGGCGGCCTCCTCGGCGCCCGCGGTGGACGCCTCGAAGTACGGGTTGCCGAGATTCTTGGGCAGCATGGTGATCGTGACGTCGCCGCCGCCACCGTCGCCGCTGGCGTCACCGCCCCCGCCGTCGCCGCCGGAACCACAGGCGGCCAGCCCGACCGCCAGCACAGCGGCCGTGCCGGCCGCGAGCACAGATGTGAACCTCATCGTTCGTCTCCCTAGCTTCCTTGCCCGACCGCCGGACGCCGTCGGACCCTGAGGCCGCCCGCGATGCGCGGCGCGACCACCGACACGACGAGCGCCGTGCCGATCACGATGTTGATGACGTTGACGGTGACCCCCTCCAGCCGGAGGGCACTGCTGAGCACGCCGATGAGCAGCACGCCCGCGACCACGCCGTGGATCGCGCCGCGTCCGCCGAAGATGGACACCCCGCCCAGCAGCACCGCCGCCACGACCTGCAGCTCCAGGCCGGTCGCGTTGTCGCCGCGGGCACTGCCGTAGCGGAGCGTGTAGTAGACGCCCGCGAGCGCCGAGACCGCCCCGGACAGCACGAACAGGATCAGGAGGGTCCGCTTGACGTCGACGCCGGAGAACCGGGCGGCCTCGCTGCTGCGGCCGATGTCCAGCACGTTCCGGCCGAACGGCGTGGCGTGCAGCAGCACCGCGAAGACGGCGATCATCAGGGCCAGGCCGAGGGTGATGACCGGCCAGGGCGACTCCCCGAGGTTCTCGGTGGCGCCGTCGGTCCAGGACTCGGGGAAGTCCGTGACGGCCGTGGTGCCCAGGAGGCCCACGGCGAGGCCGCGGTAGAGGGCAAGCGTGCCGATGGTGACGGCCAGCGACGGCAGGCCGCCGTACGCGACGAGCGCGCCGTTGATCGCGCCGCAGACCGCGCCCAGCAGCACGGACACCGGCAGGGCGACCCACAGGCCGAACCCGGCCTGGTGCAGCAGCCCGAAGGTCACGCTGGACAGCCCCACGACGGACGCGACCGACAGGTCGATCTCGCCCGTGCCGATGATCAGCGTCATGGGCAGCGCGATGAGCAGCACGGGGGCGACGTCGAGCACGAGGTAGGTGATGGTGAGCGGGCCGTCGAAGCCCTGGACGGTGGCGGACGCGACCACCCAGGCCGCGACCAGGATCAGGATCGTGAGCATCTCGCGGGTGAGCAGCGCGCGCTGCCACCACGGGCGGGCGTGGGTCCTCATGGGGTCGCCTCCTCGCGGTCGGCCGGGCCGGCTCCGCCGGGTTGGTCGGTGTCTCGTTCGGCGGCGAGGCGGTGCGACCGCCGCCGGGCCAGCACCCGGTCCAGCGCGATGGCGCCGATGATGAGCGCGCCCACCACGGCGCGCTGCCAGAAGTCGGGGATGCCCACGACGGGCAGGGCCCGGTTGATGGTGAGCAGCAGCATCGCGCCGAGCGCAGCGCCGACGACGGTGCCGCTGCCGCCGAAGATCGCGACGCCGCCCACCACGACGGCGCCCACGACCTGCAGCTCCAGGCCCACCCCCGCGCCGGACGACACGGTGCCGTACCGCGCGGCGAACATCACGCCGGCCAGCCCCGCGAGCGCCCCGTTCAGGGCGAACGCCCCGAGCAGCCGGCGCCGGACGGGCAGGCCCTGCAGCTCGGCGGCGTCGGGGTCGGACCCGATCGCGTAGAGCTGCCGGCCGCCCCGCGCGGTGTACATGTAGTAGCCGACGACGGCCAGCACGACAGCGGCGACCCAGGTCAGCACCGGGATGCCCAGCACCTGCCGCGTGCCCAGGGCGAGGAACGCACGCGGCATGTCGCCGGCGTCGATCCGGTCGCTGCCCGCCCAGGTCAGGGCCACGCCGCGGTAGACGTACAGCGTGCCGAGCGTGATCACGAGGGCCGGCACGCGGGCGAACGCCACGATCGAGCCGTTGACCAGGCCGAGGGCCGCCCCGGCCGCGACGGCGACCAGCGCCACCACGACGACCGGCAGGTCCGGCACGTCGATGAACAGCCGGCCGGCCAGGTAGGCGGTGAGGCCGAGCATCGACCCCACGGAGAGGTCGACGTTGCGGGTGATGACCACCACCGCCTGGCCCACGGCGAGCACCACGAGGATCGCGGGGGTGAGCAGCAGGTCCCGCCAGCCGCCCGAGCTGAGCAGGAAGCCGGGCTGGATCGCGGTGGTCACGCCGATCACGACCAGGAGGGCCAGGGCGATGCCGGCCTCGCGCCGGCGCAGCAGGGCGCTCATGCGGCGTCACCCCGCTCGGACGACGCGCCCGGCGTCGCGGCGCGCATCACGGTCTCGGGCGTGGCCTCGGCCCGGTCCAGCGCCGCGACGATCCGCCCCTCGCGGACCACGAGGACGCGGTCGGCCATGCCCAGCACCTCGGGCAGCTCGGACGAGATCATCAGGACCGCCAGCCCCTCGGCGGCCAGGGTGGACAGCAGCCGGTGCACCTCGGCCTTGGTGCCCACGTCGATGCCGCGGGTGGGCTCGTCGACGATCAGCACCTTTGGCCCCGTGGCCAGCCACTTCGCGAGCACGACCTTCTGCTGGTTGCCACCGCTCATGGTGGTGGCCACGGCGTCGAGCGCCCCGGCCTTCACCGCCAGCCGGTCGGACCACTCGCGCGCGAGGCGCGCCTCGGCGTCGGGCAGCAGGATGCCCAGGCGGGCCAGGCGGCGCCGGGAGACGGCGGAGACGTTGCGGGCCACGGACGACTCGGTGACCAGGCCCTCCAGCCGCCGGTCCTCGGGGACCAGGGCGAGGCCCGCGGCGATGGCCGCGGTCGGGTCGCCCGGTCGCAGCGCCCGACCGCCCACGGTGACGTGCCCGGCGTCGTACCGGTCGACGCCGAACACGGCGCGGGCGATCTCGCTGCGCCCGGCCCCGACCAGGCCCGCCAGGCCGACGATCTCGCCCGCCCGCACCTCGAAGGACACGTCGTGGAAGGTGCCGGTGGACTGCAGCCCCTCGACGCGGAGCACCACGTCGCCGGGCGTGCTCGGGACCTTGGGGTAGAGGTCGGAGACCGCGCGGCCGACCATGCGCCGCACCAGCTCGTCGGCCGTCACGTCGGCGACCGGGTCGGTCGAGACGTGCTCGCCGTCGCGCATGACGGTGACGGTGTCGCAGAGGTCGGCGACCTCGTCGAGGCGGTGCGAGATGAAGACGACGGCGCGGCCGGCGTCGCGCAGCCCGCGGGCGACGGCGAACAGGCGGCGCACCTCGACGGCGCTGAGCGCCGCCGTCGGCTCGTCCATGACCAGGAGCCGGGCGTCCAGGGAGATCGCCTTGGCGATCTCCACGATCTGCTGGTCCGCGATGGACAGGCCCTCCGCGGGACGGTCCGGGTCGAGGTCCACGCCGAGGTCCCGGAACAGCTCGCGCGCCCCCGTACGCATGGCGCGCCGGTCGATACGGCGGAACCGGCCCAGCGGCTCGCGGCCGAGGTAGATGTTCTCGGTGACCGTCAGGTCGGGGAAGCTCGCGGGCTCCTGGTGGATGACGGCGACGCCGGCCGCCTTGGCCTCGGCGGGACCGGTGAAGTCCACGGGCTCGCCGTCGAGCTCGACCACGCCCGCGTCGCGGCGGTGCACGCCGCCCACGATCTTGACCAGCGTGGACTTGCCCGCGCCGTTCTCCCCGACCAGGGCGTGGATGCTGCCGGGCTGCACCACGAGGGTGCCCGATCGGAGCGCGGCCACCGGCCCGAAGGACTTGGCGACCCCCTCCAGGCGCAGCGTCGGTGCGGCGTTCTGCATGTCTCTCCGTCGAGATGTGCGGGCGGTCGGCATTGACCGGTATCTGGCGTTTGAATCGTTCAAACAGATACTTCGGAAGATAGACCTGCCAGGTCAGAGCGTCAAGAAGTTGCGGCGCGTCCGTTGCCGAGTTGTGCCCCTTACGGAACCCTTTAGCGATCAGGGGTGCACACTGCCCGCGGCGTACGGAGGTGGCCCGAGGACGTGCCGCCTCAGAACGGAGGCGACAGCATGAGCCAGCCAACGGCCGAGGAGCGCGCAGCTCGCGGCGAGGAACCGACCGAGCTCAAGCGGGTGATGGGGCCCAAGCTCCTCCTGCTCTTCATCGTGGGCGACATCCTCGGCACCGGTATCTACGCGCTCACCGGCAAGGTGGCCGCGCAGGTGGGCGGCGCGGCGTGGGCGCCCTTCATCGTCGCCTTCGCCATCGCGCTCATCACCGCCTTCTCGTACCTGGAGCTGGTGACCAAGTACCCCCGGGCGGCCGGCGCGGCGCTCTACACGCACAAGGCGTTCGGGGTGCACCTGCTCACCTTCATGGTCTGCTACACCGTCATGTGCTCCGGCATCACGTCCGCGTCCACGGCGTCCCGGGCGTTCGCCTCAAACCTCGCGGTGGGCTTCGGGCTGGACGCCGAGAACGCGACGCTCGTGATCACCGTCGCGCTGGTCTTCATGGGCGTGGTCGCGGCCGTGAACCTGCGCGGCGTGGGCGAGAGCGTCAAGGCGAACATCTTCCTGACCCTCGTCGAGCTGTCCGGCCTGCTGCTCGTGATCCTCATCGGCTTCTACGCCGCGTTCGCCGGCGAGGTCGACTTCTCCCGGACCATCGTGTTCGAGGACCCGAACGACAAGGGCGCCTTCTTCGCCGTGACGGCCGCGACCGCCCTCGCCTTCTTCGCGATGGTCGGCTTCGAGGACTCCGTGAACATGGCCGAGGAGACGCACGACCCGGTCCGGAACTTCCCCAAGATGATGATCACCGGCATCGGCATCACCGGCGTCATCTACGTGCTCGTCTCCCTGTTCGCCGTCGCGATCGTCCCGGTCGGCATCCTGGCGGAGAGCGACACACCGCTGGTGACCGTGGTCGAGACCGCGGCGCCGGGCATCCCGGCGGGCGACATCCTCCCGTTCATCTCGATGTTCGCCGTGGCCAACTCGGCGCTCATCAACATGCTCATGGCGAGCCGCCTGCTGTACGGCATGGCCAAGCAGAACGTGCTGCCCGGCGTGCTGGGGCGGGTGGGGGTGCGGCGGCAGACGCCGTGGGTGGCCATCCTCGTCACCACGGCGATCTCCTTCGGCCTGATCTACTTCGTCAGCCGGGACCCGGACAACGACGTCGTCGCGGCGCTCGGCGACACCACGGCCCTCCTGCTCCTGGGCGTGTTCGCCATCGTCAACGTCTGCGTGCTGGTGCTGCGGCGCGACCCGATCGGCCGCAGGCACTTCGTGGCGCCGACGGTCCTGCCGGTCGTCGGCGCGCTCGCCTGCGCGTTCTTCGTCGGGCCGTGGACCGGGCGCGACCCGCTCACCTACACGATCGCCGGCTGGCTGCTCGGCATCGGCCTCGTGCTGTGGCTCCTGACGTGGATCACCAACCGGCTGGTGGGCCAGCGCAGCGCGATCGCCGACATCGAGGCCCTCAACGAGCGGGAGGGCGGCGTCAACTAGCGGGCTGGGCCCCGCTCGGCGTCACTCCCCTCCTCACCTTTGAGGCCCGGGTTTCTTCGCTCTGGACGGCTCC
>NZ_JBHWZO010000109.1:0-19464 GCF_042728455.1 Promicromonospora sp. NPDC060204 | reverse complement strand
TCTTTCCCGGAGTACCGGGAAAGAGCCTCACCTGTGCTTATCAGCTGTTCCTCACGGCGCCGACGTCGGCGTCATGTTCATCCGACGGGGAGCGGCACGGGCAGCGGGACGGGAAGCCCGCCGCCGAGGGCGCCCAGCAGGGTGCTGAGCAGGCCGCCGACCGCGTCCAGCAGTGAGCTCAGGAGACCGCCGGTCGGCGGCAGCGGGACCGGAAGCTCCGGGATCGGAAGGTCGTCGACCGGGAGGGCCGGCACGGGAAGGTCGTCGACCGGGAGGTCGGGGATCGGGGCGTCGACCGGAAGATCCGGGACCGGCGCATCGATCGGCAGGTCGGGGACCGGCGCGTCGACCGGCAGGTCGGGCACGGGTGCGTCGACCGGCAGGTCAGGCACCGGTGCGTCGACGGGAAGGTCCGGCACGGGCGCGTCCACGGGAACGTCGGGGACCGGCGCATCGACCGGCACGTCAGGGACCGGGGCGTCCACGGGGACGTCCGGGACGGGTGCGTCGACCGGCACGTCCGGCACGGGTGCGTCGACGGGAACGTCGGGCGCCGGCGCGTCCACCGGGGCGTCGGCTGCTGGGGCGTCGACGGGAGCGTCGGCTGCCGGGGCGTCGACCGGGTCGGTCGCGCCGATGAGGTGGGCCGCGGGCAGGTAGGCCCCTGGCTGCACCATCGCGCTCGCACCTGTTGCTGCCGTGCAGACCAGGCCGGCCGAGATGGCCAGCACCGTTCCCGCACGACTCATGACACGGAATCCTCGGATCATTGTGTTTCCCCTCGAATCGCTCCGCCGGAACAATGGTGTTGCACGTAAGCGTGGGTTCACCGCGAAATAGCGTCAGACGGGGTTTTCATCCTGTCAATCGGAACGTGAGCTGGAACACGTGGAATGAACCAAGACATTCCAGGACCGAACTCTGCGACAGGTCGTCATTAATAGCCGTAACCCAGACATCACAACAGTGATATCCGGTGGTTGCCTGGACACCGACTGGGTGGTTCCGGAGCGGGACAATCACCTTGGCCCGACGACGCCCGGGTGCCTACCCGCCCGCCATCGCCGACGCCGCACTTCGGGCCGGCCGGTTCGTGCCGCCGTTCAAGCGCGAGCGGATGACCTGGGTCAAGCCGTCGTTCTGCTGGATGATGTACCGCTGCCGCTGGGCGACCAAGCCCGGCCAGGAGCGGGTCCTCGCGGTGCGCATGTCGCGCACCGGCTTCGAGCAGGTGCTCAGCCTGGCCACCCTGAGCCACTTCGACCGCTCGCTGCACGACGACGCCGCGGCCTGGGCCGCGCAGAAGACGTCCAGCCCGGTCCGGGTCCAGTGGGACCCGGAGCGGACGCCGTCGGGCCGCGCGCTGGAGCACCGGTCCCTGCAGGTCGGGATCGGCGGCGTCGCCGTCGACGCCTATGTGGACGAGTGGGTGGTCGGACTGGACGACGTGACCGACCAGGTCCGGGCCTGGCGCGCCGAGCTGACCGCGGGCGGCTCGCCCGCGCTGCCGCAGGAGACGCCGTACGCGTTGCCGGCGGACGTCGCGGCACGGATCGGGGCGGACGGATAAAGCCTTCGGTGCGCAGGTGCCGGCCGTGCCAGGATCCCGTGCATGACGACGGCGACCGACCCCCTGCTCACCGCGGCCGAGCAGCGGCTGATCGATGCCGCGCTGGCGGTCGTCGCCCGGCTCCCCGAGGACGGGGCCTATCTGCACACCGTGGCGTCGGCGGTGATGGACGTCCACGGTGGCGTCCACACCGGCGCCAACGTCGGCCACTTCACGGGCGGGCCGTGCGCCGAGCTCGTGGCGCTGGGCACGGCGGCCGCCGCCGGCTCCGGCCCGATCGCGCTGATCGTCGCGGTCGGCGACGAGGGCCGCGGCGTCATCGGTCCGTGCGGGCGCTGCCGGCAGGTCTTGCTCGACCAGCAGCCCGACTGCCGTGTGATCGTTTCCGACGGTGGCGAGCCGTTCTCGGTCCCCGCTCGCGACCTGCTCACGCACGCCTACCAGCATCCGGACGCGGACCCGCCGCGCGTGCTGCGGTTCAGCCCGCAGCACTGGACGAGCGTGGTCGACGGCGCCAAGACCGCTACCACGCGGTTCGCCGATCCGGCTGTCCCGGGGCCGGTCACGCTGATGTTCGAGTTCGAGGACCGGTACCGGGCGCTGCCCGGGGTGGTCGACTCGGTGGAGCACGTCCGGTTCGCCGACATCACCGATGCCCAGGCTGCCCTGGAGGGCTGCACCGCCGACGAGCTGCGCACGGCGCTGCGGACGTACTACTACCCGGACGTCGCGGACGACGACGTGGTCGACTTCGTGCGGTTCCGGACCGTCGACCCGGGCTGACCGCGGGCCCGATAACAGCTCGATCAACCGGTGCCGGCCGTGCCAGGATCCCGCCCGTGAAGACGGTGACCCTGTGGCGGCCGACCGGGCCGCAGGAGCTGGCCCTGGTCGAGGAGTCGAACTGGCGTGCCTGGCCCCCGCGGCTCCCTGACCAGCCGATCTTCTACCCCGTCCTGAACGAGGACTACGCCACGCGCATCGCGCGGGACTGGAACGTCAAGGCCAGTGGCGCGGGATACGTGACCCGGTTCGACGTCGCCGCCGAGTTTCTCGACCGGTACGAGGTCCAGCAGGTCGGCGGGCGGACGATCCTCGAGTACTGGATCCCTGCGGAGGACCTGGACGAGCTGAACGCGAACATCGTGGGGCGGATCGAGGTCGTGGCGGAGTTCCGCTGACGCCGCCCGGCCGCGGCGCCGTCAGGTCTGGGGACGGAGCGTCGCGAAGCTGCGTTCGAGCAGCTCGCCCGCGGTGGTGCCGTCCTCGGCGTTCGCCCAGGTGGTGAGGGCGACGTCGAAGCAGGCTAGGGCCGACTGGACGATGATCTCGGCACGGAACGCGGCGTCGTCGTCGGACAGGCGGGCGGCGACGAGCGGTGTGAGCATGCGCGCCCACAGGAGGTGCTTCTCCAGGCTGCGGGCCCGGAGCGAGGCAGCACTGACCATCACACGCATGGCGCGTTTGCCGCGCTCGTCGTCCCCGCCCCCGGGGGGTGCCTGGGCGACGAGTGCCTCGAAGGCGAGGTGCAGCGAGTCCCAGACGGGCTCGTCCTGAGGGCGGCCGGCCAGGACGCCGCGCACGAACTCGCCGCCGCGTGCCGGGTCGCCGATGACGACGTCCTCCTTGGCGGGGAAGTAGCGGTGGAAGGTGCGCGCGGACATGCCCGCCTCGACGGCGATCTGCTCGACCGTCACCTGCTCGAAGCCGCGCTCGGCGAACAGCTCGAGCGCGATCTCGGTGATGCGCGCGCGCACGGCTTCGCGGCTGATCTCGCGCAGGGTCTGGCCGCTGCTCGGTCCGCTGCTCGTCGTGCTCGACATGCCCCCAGGGTAGCGTTGATGTCACATGTGTCAGGCTCTGCCAACAGCGGCGTATAGCGACACGGCGGGTGCCCGGTCAGTGCAGGGTCGGCACGTAGACGAGCTCCTGGATGCTGCCGTCGAGAGTCCGGTGCTCGATCAGCTCGAGGTCGAGGTCCGCGGCGCCCTGGAAGACCGGGTCAAGCCCGGTCTGCCCCGTCACGACGGGGAAGAGCGTCACCTGGACGCGGTCGACCAGGCCCGCGGCGAGCAGCGCCCGGTTCATCGACAGGCTGCCGTGCGACCGCAGCGGCACCGCGGACTCCTGCTTGAGCCGGGCGACGACGTCGACGGCGTCGCCGTTCTCCACCGTGGCGTCCGGCCAGTCGAGCGGGTTCTCCAGTGTCGAGGACACCACTGTCGTCGGCAGGTTCCACATCTTCGTGACCCAGGGGTCGAGCACCTCCGGGTTCTCGGTGCTCGAGGCCAGCATCCGCGCGAACGCGCGGTAGGTGGTGGCCCCGAGCACCAGGCGCTGATCGGCGTCGTACTCGGTCAGACGGCGGTCGAGCAGCTCAGGGCCCTGCTTGCCCCAGTAGCCCGTCCAGTCCCCGCCCGCGGCGCCGAAGCCGTCGAGGCTGGAGAAGACGTCGAACGTGTAGGTGGCGGGCATGGTGTTCCCCTCGTGTCGCGGGTGCGGTACGAGGGGGCAGACCGGTCCGCGCCGTGGGACTCATCGGCGTCACATCCGGTCGGGTGCGGTGAGCCCCAGCAGGTCGAGCCCGGTCGCCAGGGTGCGGCCCGTCAGCTGGCACAGCGCCAGACGGTTGGCGCGGACGCCGTCGTCGTCCGCCCGCAGGACCGGGCACTGGTCGTAGAACTCGGTGTACGCGCGGGCCAGGCCGAACAGGTAGCCGGCCAGGCGGTGCGGCTCGAGCGTCGCGGCGACGTCGTCGAGCGTCGCCGCGAGCTCGTCGAGCGTGAGGGCCAGCGCCCGTTCCGCGGGATGCAGGGGGAGGGCCGGGTCGATCGGCCGGCCGATCGCGACCCCGGCGTCGGCCGCCTTGCGCAGGATCGAGCGGACGCGCGCGTGCGCGTACTGGAGGTAGACGCCGGTGTTGCCGTTCAGCGCCACCATGCGGTCGACGTCGAAGACGTAGTCCTTGGTGCGCGTGTTCGACAGGTCGGCGTACTTCACCGCGCCGATGCCCGCCGCCTGCGCCACGCGTTCGAACTCCGCCGACGTGAGGCCGTGGTCCTTCTCGGCCAGCTCCGCGCGGGCCCGCTCGACGGCCTGGTCCAGCAGGTCGTTCAGGCGCACCGTGCCGCCGTCGCGCGTCTTGAACGGCTTGCCGTCGGCGCCCAGGACGGTGCCGAACGGGACGTGGGTCGCGGCGACGTCGTCGGGCAGCCAGCCGGCGCGGCGCGCGACGTCGAAGACCATCCGGAAATGCAGCGCCTGCCGCGCGTCGACGACGTAGAGGATGCGGGTGGCCCGGTACTCCTCGACGCGCAGGCGCAGCGTGGCGAGGTCGGTGGCTGCATAGCCGTAGCCGCCGTCCTTCTTGCGCACGATCAGCGGGACCGGATCGCCGTCCGGCCCGACGACGCCTGCGGTGAAGGCGCACAGGGCGCCGTCGGAGTCGACGGCGATGCCCTGGTCCACGAGCTCGTCGACGACGCCTTGGAGGTCGGCGTTGTAGCGGGACTCGCCGTCGGCGTCGGCCGGGGTGAGCAGGATGCCGAGCCGGTCGTAGACCGCCTGGAAGGCGGCCTCGGACTCGGCGACGAGCTCGCGCCAGGTGGCCAGCGTCGCGGCGTCGCCGGACTGGAGCGCGACCACGCGGGCGCGTGCGCGGTCGGCGAAGGCCGGGTCCGCGGTGAACTCGGCCCGGGCCGCCCGGTAGAGGGCGTCCAGGGCGGACATCGAGGCCTCGCCCTGCCAGGACTGCTCGGGGTGCTCGTCGATGTACTGGATGAGCATGCCGAACTGCGTGCCCCAGTCGCCGACGTGGTTCTGCCGGATCACGGTCGAGCCGAGGTGCGCCAGGACGCGGGCCAGGGTGTCGCCGATGATCGTGGAGCGCAGGTGGCCCACGTGCATCTCCTTGGCCACGTTGGGCGCGGAGTAGTCGATGACGGTGCGCTCGCCGCTGCGCGTCGGGGCGAGGCCCAGGTTCTCGTCGGCGAGGCGCGCGGCGACCTGCCGCCAGAGCGCCGCGGCAGGGACGGTGAGGTTGAGGAAGCCGGGGCCGGAGACCTCGGGGGTGACGGGGGTGACGGCGGCGGAGAGGCGGTCGGCCGTGGCCGTGGCGAGGTCGCGCGGGGCGCGGCCGACGCGCTTGGCGACGGCCAGCGGGCCGTTCGCCTGGAAGTCGGCGCGGTCGGATCGTCGGACCACCGGGTCGGTGCCGGCCAGCTCGGCCGGGAGCACCTCGGTCAGGGCGGCCCGGACGGCCGCCTCCACCTGGTCCTTGATCGCGACGACGTGGGACACGCGGGGCTTCTCCTCGAGGGTCGTACGGGTGGGTCCTGCCCAGGGGTGGGCGGGGTCGGGTCAGTCTAGGGACCGCCGACGCCGTCGTCCCGATGTATTACGCGGCCGACGACGGAGCGCATGACCAGGTGGACCGGGATGTCAACCAGGTCCGGTGTGATTTCACGTCACGTGAGGCATGCGTAGCCTGAAGGCCTGTCCGTACGCGAGGGGGTCGCTGATGGCTGGTCTGTGGGGTCGGAAGTCTCGTGCGAAGAGCTGGAAGCGCGGGCTCTGGGGGAGCACGACGAAGGGCCGGAGCAAGAACCTGACCAAGCGACTGTGGGGGAGCAGCAAGCGCACCAAGCGCGGGCTGTGGTGACGCCTGCGGTGGGGGCGGGGCCGCCTAGGCGTGTCCGGCTTGGGCGTTATGTGATCCTGGTGCCGTGGACAACCTCCTCGCGCAGCTTCCCGCCCTCATCGGTGTCACGCTCGGCGTCATCGGGACGCTCGCGACGACCATGGCCACCGACGCCGCACGGTGGCGTCGCGAGAGGTTTCACGACGCCTGCCTGCGGTACACGAGGGCGTTGCGGAGTTACTCACAGCTGGTCGCGGGCATCACCGCCGGGCATCGGCCCGGCGCCACGACGCCGCCGGTCGATCATGTGGCCGGCCTCGCTCGACTGTCGGGCGAGGAACTGGATCGTGCCGTGACCGACGCGTGGGAGGAACTCTGCCTGCTGGCGGACGCCGACACGGTCGCCGCGGCGCGCAGGATGCGAGCTGCCGCCAAGCGGATGGAGGGGTTCGCCCGGGTTGGCACCGACTCCGAGTTCGACGGCGACGGCTGGGATACCGAGGCGCTCAAGCTCCGACGCGCCCGCGATGCCTTTTACGCGGCGGCGCGGTCCCGCATGGGCGTCAAGGCGCTGTCGACGAGCTCGAGCCTGATCCACCATGACGACGTGGGCGGCTCGTCCCGACGGTGACGACTCGGACCGCTCACTGGTCGGTATCGTGCGGGGATGCCCGAGGGAGGGGCCTGCCGCGCCTGCCGGTCGCCGAACTTCCTGCGTACTCCCGTGACATCGGGGACGACCGCCTGCAATGGAAGACGAGGGCGTTGGTCCGGATCGCTGCCGGGCGGCCGTTCGTGTGGGGTGGACTCGGCGGTCGGGGTCACTGTTGGTGACCTGGCTCAGATCGCCGGGTGGTTGCACGACCTCGGCGACCGGCCCTGAGCCCCAGGGGCAGCCCGGGTCAGTCCTGCGGATCCGCCAGTACGACGACCCCCGGCTCCGCGTTCAGCAGGGGCACGGTCAGCCTCGCGGCGTCGTCCACGTGGATCCGCGGGTGCGCGGGCAGTTCCGTCTCGAAGTACGTGCCCGGGCCGTAGAGCTGGCCGTAGCGGATCACGACCCCGCCGGCGTCCAGGACGGCGGCCTCGTGCCAGGCTACGGCGTCGCCCCGGCCGGGCGGCGTCCAGGCGATGGACTGCGCGAGCACGCGGGGCGCGCCCGCGGCCTGTGCCGCCGCGAGCAGGTTGGCCGTGCCCTCGGTGCGGATGCGGGAGTTCGCTGCAGCGCGCGACGGGATCGCCGCGACGTCGTCGGGCAGGTCGGTGAGCTGGTGCATCACCAGGTCGGGCCGGAACGCGACGACTGCGGCCGCGAGCGCTGCTGCGTCGTAGACGTCGACGACGACCGGGCTGCCGCCGAGGCCCTCGATCAGGTCCGCGCGCTCGGGCGAGCGCGTGGTCCCGGCGACGTCATGGCCGGCAGCGACGAGCAGCGGCAGCAGACGGGACCCGATCACGCCGGTCGCGCCGGCGAGGAAGATGCGCACCGGAGCAGCGTAGGGAGGGTGCCTCGCGCGGTGCAAAGCCCGGGTTGGGTAGGCCGGAAGTGCGTCGTTGCGCTCGCCCCGACCGACAACTCCCTGGGGACGTCCGCACCGGCCTGTACGGCTTTCCGCAGTCTCCGCTCGACCTCGGTTTCCTAGGTTGAACAGCATGTTCACGACGCCAGGACCGCACCACATCCGCCGAGCCATCGCCGTCCTCCTCGTCGGTGCCGTCACCATGATCGGGACGGTCACCGTCGCCCTGCTCCTCGGGCGCAACCAGGTGCTCGCCTCGGTGACCGCCGGCACCGCACTCTCGACCTCGGCCAGCCTGCTGAGAGTCACGGAACCCGGACCCGCAGGTGCCTGGACGTCCGGCTCCTCGACGAGCAGCTTCGCGAGCGCGCCGTCCGGGGACGAGCACTTCCGGATCGGCAGCATCACCAAGACCTTCGTGGCCACGGCGATCCTGCAGCTCGTCGACGAGGGCAAGGTGGACCTCGACGCGCCCGTCGAGGCCTACCTGCCCGGCGTCGTGCCGAACGGCGCCGAGATCACCGTGCGGCAGATCCTCAACCACACCAGCGGCCTGTACGACTACATGAAGGGAGAAGGCTGGTCCACCAACCGGTGGCGCGGCGAGGCGCGCTTCGCGGGCCATCGCCCCGACCAGCTGTTGCACGCCGCCTTCGAGCACCGGCCGTACTTCGCGCCGGGCACCGACTTCCGCTACTCCAACACCAACTACATCGTGGCGGGGAGGCTCGTCGAGGCCGTCACCGGCCGCACGTACAGCGACGTGATCGAGCACCGGATCCTCGGTCCGCTGAACCTGACCGGGACGTCGTTCCCGGGCGCTGACCCAACCATCCCGGAGCCGGCGATCCATGCGACCACCACGCTCGAGGACGGGCAGAGCGTCGACGTCACCGAGCAGAACGTCTCGCTCGACTGGGCCGCAGGAGAGATGGTCTCCACGACTCGTGATCTCCAGGCTTTCTTCGAGGCCCTCCTGGGCGGTGACCTGATCAGCGAGGAGTCCCTCGTGCAGATGCGCACCACCGTCCCGATGGGCATGGGCTTCCACTACGGGCTGGGCCTGGAGCGGTTCGACCTGCCCTGCGGCGGCACGCTGTGGGGACACGGCGGACAGCTGCTCGGCTACGTCACCTATGCCTACCGGCGCGACGACGGCCGAAGCCTCACGATGTTGCTCGCCTCCGGCGACGACGACGGTTTCATCTCGTTCGCGACCGCCACGGGCGCGGCGTACTGCCTGACATGACTGGAGGCGCTCCTAGCCGTCCAGTCGCTCCTGCAGGACGACGGTCACGTCATCGCCCTCCTTCTTGCCGATCGCCTTGCGGACGTCCGCCTTGACGGGCAGCTTGTGGGTGCCGTCGCCCAACGCCATGAACGAGCTCCGGAACGGGTGGCCGTCGATCGTGCCCCGGACCTTCACCAGGCCGCGAGTGCCGAAGAACTCGACGGAACCCGGCCACACGACATAGGTCCAGCCGCCCTCGTTCGGGCTCTTCTGCAGCGTGGCGGTGAACTGCTCGTGCATCCCGGTACCGTCCGTTCGCCAGCCGTCGATGGGTTTCCACCATGGCACGGCACCGCGGGACCGCCAGCGGTCACGACTCCAGCGACCGCCGGCATGGCGGCCGTCGAGAAGCAGGGTTGTTGCTCTCTGCGCTGGGTCCCTCGGGCGGACAGCTCGCGGTACCTAGCAGAACGACTGGGCGTGCCAGGGCTCGGCTATGACCTGGGAGTCGTCGGCGTACAGGATGCGGCCGGGTTCGAACGTCCGGACGGAGCGCCAGCCGACACCGTAACGGTCGAGCAGGTCGAGATAGCCACGCGTGATGTCGAGCAGCTCAAATGCGTCGGCGCGAAAGAACGCGCGGGCATAGGGGTGCCGGTTGCGGTCATAGACGCTCGGGTCGACGGATGCCGGGTCCAGGTAAGCCGCGTTCATGAGGTCGTTGTGCGTACGCCACCAGGCCCGGTCCGTCTCTGACAGCCGCCCGGAGTGAGCCAGACCGTTGGCCAGTGCGAAGACGCCCGGGTAGGACATGCGGCGGTTCGGTTCGCGGGCCTCGTAGCGGATGTACTCCACGAGGGGCTGGAGCTCGTCAATCCTGTCCGTGATGTCGGCCCAGCCGTCATCGGGGATCTTGGTGAGCTCCCGGTACCGGGGGCCGAGCACGAAGTCGCCCAGGAAGGTCGCGAGATCGTCGGTGAGTCGCCGGAAGCCCATCCCGTCCGTCCAGTGGCCACCTGGTTCGCCGTCGACGAGCCATACGGAGCCGTCGTCCTCGTTCACGACAAGCAGGTCGACGTCGTGCATGCCACCGAATACGTGCCAGACACCTGGCGGAGCGTTCTGTCCCGGGGCGAGCCCGGCGAACGGGTCGTACCCCGCAGGCCGGGGCCCGTCGCTCAGCTGGACCACGCCGAGAACGAAACCGTTGGCGACCTCGAGCACGTCGGCGTGATCAGGGTGAACACCAGTAGGCAGAACGGTTGCCGGTCCCAAGACCTGATGGTTCATCGCCAGGCTGTCGTCGTTGTCCAGCAGGAGGCGCACCTGGATCAGACGCCGGGCTACGGTCTCGGGCAGGGACACGAGGTGAGGCTACTGCGACCCGGTGACGTCCTGGCCGCCCAGCCGCTTCAGTCGTCACAGGCCGGGAGTACCGAAGCACTCGACGGACCCAGGCCTGACGACGAGATCTACGACTCCAGCCACCGCAGGATCGCCAGCACCCGCCGGTTGTACCCGTCCGCCGCCACCAGCTCCAGCTTGTCGAAGATCGCGTTCGAGTGCTTCTCCACCGCCGACGTCGAGATGAACAGCGCCCGGGCGATCCCCGCGTTGGTGCGTCCCTCGGCCATCAGCGCCAGCACCTCCCGCTCCCTCTCGCTCAGGAACCCGAGCGGGTGCGACGTGTCCCGGAACAGCTGCCCCACCACCTCGGGGTCCAGCACCAGGCCCCCGGCCCGTACCCGGTCGAGGGCCTCCAGGAAGTCGTCCACACCCATCACCCGGTCCTTGAGCAGGTAGCCGACGGCGCGCGCCTCGTCGCCCAGCAGCACCTGCGTGAACTGCCGCTCCACGTACTGCGACAGCACGAGGATGCCCACGTCAGGCCAGCGCTCGCGGATCTGCACCGCGGCCCGCACACCCTCGTCGGTGTGGGTCGGGGGCATGCGGACGTCCAGCACGACGACATCAGGCCGCTCGGCCTCGAGGCGCTGCAGCAGGCCGTCGGCGGAGCCGTACGCCGCGACGACGTCGTGGCCCTCGTCCGTCAGGAGGCTGCGGATACCTTCCCGCAGCAGGGCGGAGTCCTCGGCCAGCATCACACGCACGGCAGCGTCACCTCGATCCGCGTGGGGCCGCCGGCGGGACTCTCGATGGTCAGCGCCCCACCCGCTGCGGCCGCGCGGCCGGTCAGACCCGCGAGCCCGTGGCCGGGGCGGGGCGCGGCGCCGCCCGCGCCGTCGTCGCTGATCACCACGTGCACGTCGCCGGCCTCCGGGTTCTTGTCGTCGGTGAGTCGCACGGCCACGCGGGCACCCTCGGCCCCCGCATGCTTCGCCACGTTCGTCAGCGCTTCCGCCACCACGTAGTACACCGTCGTCTCCACCCCGGGCGGCAGCCGCACCGGCACCGCCCAGTCCAGCGCCGTCGGCACCGCGGTGCGCGACACGAGCTGCCGCAGCACCGGCTCCAGCCCGTGCGTGTCCAGCGTGGTGGGTCGTACCCGCCAGGCGACGTCGCGCAGGTCCGTCACGAGCTGCTCCGCCTCGCGCCCCGCCTGCTCCAGCAGCAGGGAGCCCGCCGAGCCGGGCCCGGCCAGCCGCCGCGCCCGGTTGACCAGCAGGCCGAGGGCGACGGCCCGCTGCTGCACGCCGTCGTGCAGGTCCCGCTCGATGCGGCCGCGTTCCGTGTCGAGGGCCGACAACAGGTCCGCGCGGCTGACCGTCAGCTCCTCGACCTGCGCCTCCAGCCGTTCGCTGCGGCTCGGCGACAACCACCGGGCGGCGGTCCACCGGTCCAGCAGACCCACCCCGAACAGCCCCATGAGGTCCAGGTACAGCAGGATCGCGCCGATGGGCACCAGCACGATCACGCCCCACGTCGACAGACCGTCGCCCTGGACCGCGGCGTCCACGGTGAGGCGCACGTCGAACAGCCAGGACGCCAGGCTCACGACCACCCCGAACACGCCGTACACCAGCAGCCCCAGCACCAGGAGGCTGAGCGAGCTCATCCCGACGCGCAGCGCGAGGTACGCGGCGGCGCGCCGGGAGGTGAGCGGGACGCCCGCGTCGGACCAGTCGAGGAACCGGACCGCGCGCCGGCGGTGCCACGCGACCGCGGCGCGCACCGGCCCGAGCGGTGCCGGACCGCCTGCCGTCAGCAGCGCCAGCACGGCGCAGAACAGGTCGATCGGCCAGGTGACGGCGCCGAGGGCAGCACCCCACATCACCCGTACGGGGGAGCTGCGCGGGGCGGCGGGGGCTGGGTTCACCTCGTCAGGATAGGGACGACGGCGGCCGGGCGGACTGCGGAAAACCACACGTCACCTGCGGCATACCCGCACGCCGTGACGGACTACCGCAGTCCGCCGACCCTCGCGGGCCGAATAGCGTAGGGGCATGACGACACAAAGCTTCGCCACGACCGTCGCCGACTGGGCCGTCGGGCTCATGGAGACCCTCGGCGCACCGGGCGCAGGCGTAGCGATCGCCCTCGAGAACCTGTTCCCGCCCCTTCCGAGCGAGGTGATCCTGCCGCTGGCAGGCTTTACAGCGGCGCAGGGCACCCTCGTGCTGTGGCAGGTGCTCGTCTGGACGACGGCGGGGTCGGTCGTCGGTGCGGTCCTCCTCTACGGGCTCGGCGCGTGGCTCGGGCGGGACCGGCTGCGCAACATCGTGGACCGGATGCCGCTGGTGAAGCTGGAGGACGTCGACAAGGCGGAGACCTGGTTCAACCGGCACGGCGACTGGGCGGTGCTCATCGGCCGCGTCATCCCGATCGTGCGCAGCCTCATCTCCATCCCGGCCGGTGTGGAGCGCATGCCGCTGACGCGCTTCCTGCTGTTCACGACGCTCGGCTCGGGCGTGTGGAACACCCTGCTGGTCGGCGCCGGCTACCTGCTGGGGGACCAGTGGCACATCGTCGAGGAGAGCGTCGGCGTGTTCCAGAAGGTCGTCATCGTCGTGGCCGTCCTGCTGATCGTGTGGTGGCTGGTCAAGACGCTGCGCAACCCCGACCGGCCGCGCCATGCCCGCCAGCGCTGATCGGGCATGATGCAACCGTGACTGACGACCGCACCGCCCAGACTCTCCGCTCCATCGCCCCCTACCTCGCCGACTGGGCCTCGTTCCAGGCCGCGTACCACGGCATCCCCGGCCTGCAGCTCGCCGTCGGACGCCGCGGCGAGGTGTTCGTCGACCTCGCCTGGGGCAAGGCCGACGTCGAGACGGGGGAGGACCTCACCAGCGACCACCTGTTCCGTGTCGCGTCGCACTCCAAGACGTTCACCGGCGTCATGGTGATGCAGCTCGTGGAGCGCGGCGAGCTGCGGCTCGACGACCGCGTGGGTGACCTTGTGCCGGAGCTGGACGGCTCGCGCGCCGCCGGCGTCACCGTCCGGGAGCTGCTCGGTCACCAGGCCGGGATCATCCGCGACTCCTCCGACGGCGACTTCTGGCAGCACCAACGGCCCTTCCTCGACCGCGCCGAGGTGCTGGAGTGCGTACGCGCCGAGGGCGTCGTGTTCGAGCCGAACGAGCACTTCAAGTACACGAACATCGGCTACAGCCTGCTCGGCATCATCATCGAGCAGGTCACCGGCAAGACGTACGACGAGGTGGCCCGCGTCGCCGTCGTCGAGCCGCTGGGGCTGACGCGGACCGGTACCGAGCTGGACCCCGCCCGCGCAGCCGAGTACGCCGCCGGCCACACCGGGCGGATCGCCCACGGCGACGCGCGCCAGGTCATCCCCCACGTCGACACCCGAGCGATGGCCGCGGCGACCGGCTGGTACTCCACGGCACGGGAGATGGTCCGCTACGGTGCCGCGCACGTCCATGGCGACACGACCCTGATCAGCGACGCCAGCAAGCGCATCATGCAGCGCGACGAGTCCCGCGTCGCGGTGCGCGGCAAGGAGCTCGGCCGCTACGGCGTCGGCATCGAGGTCGGCAAGGTCGGGGACCGTGAGGTCGTCGGGCACTCCGGCGGCTACCCGGGGCACATCACCCGCACCTGGATCGACCCGGTCGACGGCATCGTCGTCTCCTCCCTCACCAACTCCGTCGACGGCACCGCCGGGCAGATCGCCAACGGCGTCATCCAGCTGATCAACCTGGCGCTCGCGGCGGCGGACGAGGTGGCGGCCGCCGAGGTGCTCGCGGGTGCCTCCGGCAAGGGCGGCGACCCGGCGACCGGCGTGCCGGCCGACGCGCCCGTCGGGCGGTTCGCCAACCTGTGGGGCGTTGCCGACATCGTGGACCTCGGCGGGATCCTGCACGCGATCAACGTGCGCGCCGCCGAGCCCGCCGAGGTCGCGCAGCGCCTCGTCGTGTCCGACGGCCGGCTGGTGCAGGAGCCCGTGGCCGGGTTCGGCACGGTGGGTGAGCCGGTCCAGACGGAGCGCGACGCCGACGGCGAGATCGTCTCGGTGCGGATCGGCGCGATGACGTCCTGGCCCCTGGCCGAGTACCGCGCGCGGACGGGCCGGTAGGGCACGGCGAGCGGCCAACCGGTCAGGGCGGGCTGCCGCTCAGGGTGTGTTGCGGAGAGTGGACGTCGTCGACTCTCCGCAACACACGCCGCGCGCGTGACCTCGTCTGGTCACCAGCCGTTCGTCGAGGCGGTGTTGCCCTCGCCCCCGATGTTGATCGCGTTGTTGGACCCGAGATGAATCTGTGGTCCCCGGTACGTCGCATCGCGCTGCGCCCGGTTGGCGTCGTCCTGGACCCGGTCCAGAGGGTCCCGCGTCCAGCTGCTGAGCACGACCGCGACACGGCCACCCATGCGGATGTGCAGTTCGTGCCACACCTTGCGTGACCTGCGGCGCGCGAGGATGTAAACGACCACGCCCGCCCCCAGGACCGAGATCCCGAGCACCGTCGAGCCGGAGGGCGTCAGGGTAGGACCCAGGTCGGTCCCCGAGTTTCCCGCCCAGGCGAATGCGATCCCGAACAGGATGGCGACCCTGGCCAGCACCTTGACGAACCAGTGGCTGCGGCGAGCCGGTTTGCGCAACCAGCTCTCCATGCCCTCGATGTGCTGCACCGAGTACGAGCTGCCGCCGACCCAGAGCAGGCCGTCCGCGACCTGCACGGTCAGGTTCGTCGGCGGCTTGTCGCCCTGGCTCACAGGCCGAGAGCCCTGATCGCGTCGCCCACCGCTCGTGCCGCTCCCGCGGCCAGGGTGGTCGTGCCGCTCAGCCCTTCGATGAACGACTTCGCGAGCGTCAGCTTGCGGCCCAGGCGTGCGGAGTCGTGTGCCGGAACCTGCTCGATCTCCTCCGTCACGTCCTCGAGCACCGCACGGTCGGCCTCCGGGACGTGCAGGGCCAGTGCGCGCATCGCCTCCACCGCGGCGATCAGCTCGGCGGGCGTGACGCCGTTGCCGACATTCGTGACGTTCGCCGTGTTGCCGGACCCGCCGATGTTGATGGCGTTGCCGGAACCGGCCGAGAAGCTGCGGTCCGAGAAGTTGTTCAATGGCTCTTCCTCTGCATGTCAGTCGAGCTGTCGGCAAGAGCAGGGCATCTGATCGAACGGAGTTGGATTCTTCCAGATATCGCCAGGTTTTCGGGGTCGAAAGGGTGAATCGCGCAAACGGCCCTCCGCGTGACCCGGGCGCTCCCGCGGTAGCGTTGTCAGGTGACTTTCAGCGAGGGCGGGCAGTTCGAGGGCGGCCGGGTCCGCAAGGGCGGCGGACGCCGGGGCGCCGTCGGCGCCGGAGTCGGCGGCGGTGCGGCGCTCGTCATCGCACTGCTGTACATGGTGCTGACCGGCAACAGCCCGGCCGACATCCTCGGGACCACCACCGACAGCGGTGGTGGCGGTGAGCAGCAGTACATCGGCACGTGCACCGCCGAGCAGGCGAACGTCGACCAGGAGTGCCGGCTCAGCGCCGCCGTCGACTCGCTGGACGTCTACTGGGCCGAGACGCTCCCGGAGCAGGGCGGCGTCGAGTACGAGCTGCCCGAGGTCGTCAGCTTCAAGGACGCGGTCGACACCGGCTGCGGTTCCGCGACGTCGGCCACGGGGCCGTTCTACTGCCCGGCCGACACGACCGTGTACGAGGACCTCTCGTTCTACGACCAGCTCTCCAGCCAGTTCGGCGCCGAGGGCGGGCCGCTCGCGGAGATGTATGTGACCGCGCACGAGTTCGGGCACCACATCGAGAACCAGCTCGGGCTGTTCGAGCAGGCCGACCGGTCGGGCACCGGCCCCGAGTCGGACTCGGTGCGCATCGAGCTCATGGCGGACTGTCTCGCCGGGATGTGGGCCGGCAACGCCGCGACCACCAAGGACCCGGACACGGGCGTGCCGTTCCTCCAGCCCATCTCGCAGACACAGCTGGAGCAGGCGCTGTCCGCCGCCGCGGCCGTGGGCGACGACAACATCCAGCGCCGCTCCGGCGGCGGCGTGAACCCCGAGGCGTTCTCGCACGGCTCCAGCGAGCAGCGCGTGCGGTGGTTCTCGATCGGCTACGACGGCGGCACCATCCAGGACTGCAACGCCCTGGACGCCCGCACCCTCTGACGTTACGGTGGGCGGCATGCACCTCAGCGCACGCACGACGACGCCGGACCCCTCCGGCGCGCGCTGACCTGCACTCAGCACCCAGGCCCCGGAGCTCGCTCCGGGGCCTTTGCCGTGCTCGACGGCGGTACCGGGGCGGCTCCTCCATCGAAGGAGCACCGTCATGAACGTCCCCGCACCGAACCAGCAGCAGGCACAGCCCCAGTCCCAGGCAGCTGCTGAAGCACCGGCCGTCCGTCCCGGACCCGCCGAGGCGCCCGCCGTCCTCGACCACCGCACCCTCGGCCGCGAGATGCGGATCTTCGACACCAGCCCGCTGGTCGGGCCCGGCCTGCCGCTGTGGCTGCCCGCCGGCGCGGCGATCCGGTACGAGCTGGAGCAGTACGCCCGCGAGGTCGCGCTGCGCACCGGCTGCGAGCCCGTGTACTCCCCGGTGCTCGGCAAGCGGTCCCTGTACGAGCGCTCGGGCCACTGGGCCAAGTTCGCGGACGACATGTTCCCGCCGATGTACCTCGGCGGGAACGCCGAGGGCTCCGGTTCGGTGTCGGAGACCGACGGGAGCCCAGACCTCGACGGCAGCCCGGACGCCGACGCCGGTTCCGGCCCGCGGGGAGCCGACGCCGACCCCCTCGTCCTGCGCCCCGCCAACTGCCCGCACCACGCGCAGATCTACGCGTCCGAGCCGCGGTCGTACCGTGACCTGCCCGTGCGGTACGCGGAGCTCGCGTCGATGTTCCGGGCCGAGCGGTCCGGGGTGCTGTCGGGGCTGAGCCGGGTGCGGCAGATCAACCTGGACGACGCGCACGTCTTCTGCCGTCCCGACCAGGTCGGGGCCGAGGTGCGCACCGCGCTGGCCGCCGTCCTGGAGGTGCTCGACACCCTGGGCATCGAGGTGGCGTACCTGCGCCTGTCCGGCCGGGACGCCTCCGACAGGTGGCTCGGCGCGCCCGAGCAGTGGGCCGCGGCCGAGGAGGCCCTGCGCGCGGTGCTCGACGACGTCGCCTCGCCCGCCGACGTGCCGTGGCACGCCGAGGCCGGTGAGGCGACGTTCTACGGCCCCAAGATCGACGTCCAGGTGCTCGACGCGCGCGGCCACGAGGAGACCCTCGCGACCGTGCAGCTCGACTTCAACCAGCCCGAGCGGTTCGACCTGACCTACGTCGCGGCGTCCGGCGAGCGCGAGCGCGTCGTGATGATCCACCGCGGCACCGTCGGTGCCATGGAACGGATGGTCGCGTTCCTCCTGGAGCGGCACGGCGGACGGCTCCCGTTCTGGCTCGCGCCGGTGCAGGTCTGCCTGCTGCCCCTGCCGGACGGCGCCTCCGACGGGGCCTCCGACGGCGCCCCGGGTGTCGACCAGCTCGTCGACGACCTCGCGGCCGACCTGAAGGCCCGCGGCCTGCGGGTCCGGGTGGAACGGGAGGGCTCGCTGGGCAGCCGGATCCGCCGGGCCCGGGAGCGGCGGGACGCGCTGCTGGGGGTGCTGGGCACTCGCGAGGTGGCGGCGGGCGCGCTGGCGGTGACCGATCCGGCGTCGGGCGGCCGGGCCTCGGTGCCGCTCGCGGAGCTGGGCGACCGTCTGGCGGAGGCGGCGCGCCGGCGGGTGCCGCGGGTCAGCCTGTGAGTGCCGCCGGGCCTGCGGGCCCGCGCGGTGCGTCGCCGGGCGGTCAGCGCACCCAGGTCCGCCGGTCGCGGGCCGCCAGGTGGACGACCTCCAGCTCGCGGTCGGTGAGCACCGGCCGGTGCTTCTCGAGCCAGGGCACGAGCTCCCGGGCCGTCAGCACCTCGACGCCCTCGCTCGAGCCCTCGACGCGGGGCTCCTTGGTGCGCACGAAGACGATGACCGGCCGCACGGTGATCGGCACGCGGGTGGCCCGGCCCAGGATCTCCTGGGTGCGGCGCGCCTCGTTCCGGGCGGCCTCCGCGGTGACCTCGTGCGCCGGTCGGTGGATCGAGTGGATGGTGAAGACCCCGCCGGGGCCGATGACGAGCTGGTCGAGCTCCAGGGCGCCGCCGTCCGACTGGACGGACTGCAGCACGCGCCAGACCGGGCGCCGGGCCACGAGCTTCCAGAGCTGGTCCGCGGCGCCGCGGGCCCCGGCGATCCGGTGCCGCAGCTCGCGGTGGTACGCGTCGGGCCGGCCGGTCAGCCGGCCGCGCAGCACGGCCGCGGCGTGCTGCCGGAAGTAGGCGCGGCGCCGGGCGATCAGGTGCTTCGCCGGCCGGTTGGCCGTGAGGTCGTCACCGCCCGTCAGGCGGCCCGCGCGCAGGTGCGGCAGGGCGTCGGCGACGGTGACAGGAACGCTGGAGGTCTCAGGGTCCATGGGCCGGACGTTACGTCCGCGGCGCCGGGTGCGCGCGCCCTGGCGGTGAAGGGATCACCTGCCCGGGAACGCCTTGCGCGCCATCAGCACCACGACCAGCGCGGCCACCACGAGCGCCGCGCCGGTGTACGGGACGGCGGCGACGCCCGCGCCGTCGAGCACGAGGGCGCCGAGCGCCGCGCCGCCGCCGATACCGATGTTCGCCGTCGCGTTCACCAGCGCGCCGACGACGTCGGGCGAGGCTCCGTGCGTCCGGATCGCCGCCGTCTGGAACACGGCGGCGACGGCGCCGAAGCCGATGCTCCACACGGCCGCGGCGGCGAGCGTGCCGACCGTCGCCGGGAACACGATCCCGAGGGCGAGCACTCCGCCCGCGACCACGGACAGGGTGATCACCGTGGTCTGCCGGGGCCGGACGTCGAGCCGCGCGGCGGCGAACGCGGCCCCGACGAGCCCGAGCGCCCCGATCAGCAGCAGCGCGGGGCCGAGCGCCGCGGTGGCGAGCCCGGCGGCCAGCAGCAGCACGGAGATGTAGGTGTAGACCGTGAAGTGGCCGAGGTACGCCAGCGCGTTGGCCGTGGTGACCTGGGCGAGGGCGGTGCGCCGGGCGCCGCGGGCGGCGTCGTCCGGGGGAGCGCCGCCGCC
>NZ_JBHWZO010000108.1:0-19718 GCF_042728455.1 Promicromonospora sp. NPDC060204 | reverse complement strand
GCAGGTCAGACCAGGTCGCGCACCGCCGCGTACTGCTCGCGCACGACCGGCTTCGGGTCGGCCGCCAGCGTGGTCGCGATCGTCGTCGACCAGGCCGGCGGGGCGACGTCGTCCGCCCCGCCCGAGGCGGCGAGCGTCCACGCCGCCTGGCGGGCGGCGCCGTCGGCCACGTACTCGCCCGGCTCGGGGATGCCGATGGGAAGCCCGAAGACCTGCGGGGCGATCTGCTGGACGGCGGGGGACTGGGCCGCGCCGCCGATCAGCATCACGCGCTCCACCGAGACGCCCTGCGCCCGCAGCGCGTCGAGGCCGTCGGCGAGCCCGCACAGCATGCCCTCGATGTAGGCGCGGGCCAGGTGGGGGCGGGTCGACGTCGCCAGGCGGATGCCGTGCAGCGTGCCCGTCGCGTCGGGCCGGTTGGGCGTGCGCTCGCCCTCCAGGTAAGGCACGAGCACGAGGCCGTCCGAGCCGGGCGGGGCCTGCAGCGCGAGGTCGGCCAGCTCGTCGAAGTCGACGCCGAGCACCTCACGGGCGGCGTCGAGCACGCGCGCCGCGTTGAGCGTGACGGCGAGCATGAGGGCGTTGCCGGTCGCGTCGGCGAAGCCGTTGATCGCGCCGGAACCGTCGGCGGTGCGCTTCGGGGCGACGGCCGAGACGACGCCCGACGTGCCGATCGAGATGGCGATGTCGCCCGGCGTCATGCCGAGCCCGATGGACGCGCCCGCGTTGTCGCCCGCACCGGGCCCGATCAGGGCCCCGCCGTCGACCGCCGAACCCGCGACGTCCGGGTGTGCGACGGCGCCGGCCTCGGCCGCGCCCACGACGCGCGGCAGCACCACGTCGGTGCGGCCCAGGGCGCGTTCCAGCAGGTCCGGGCGGTACTCGCCGACGGCGGCGTCGTAGTACCCGGTGCCCGAGGCGTCCGAGCGGTCCGTGAACAGCTTGTCGAGCTGCGGCCCCAGGGGCGCCGTCGGGTCGCCCGCGGGGCCGTAGCCCGCGATGCGCCAGGACAGCCAGTCGTGGGGGAGCGCGACGGCGGCGACGCGCGCCGCGTTCTCCGGCTCGTTGTCGTGCAGCCAGCGCAGCTTGGTGACGGTGAGGGAGGCGACGAGCACGGAGCCGACGGCGTCGGCCCAGGCCTGGGCGCCCGTCGCGCGGTCGCCGTCGCCCAGCTCGGTGATCAGGGCCTCGGCCGACGGCGCGGAACGGGTGTCGTTCCAGAGCAGCGCCGGGCGGACGACGTCGCCGTCGGCGTCGAGCGTGACCATGCCGTGCTGCTGGCCGCCCACGGAGATCGCGGCGACGTCGGCCAGGCCGCCCGCGGCGGCGGCTGCCTCCTGGAAGGCGTCCCACCAGTGCTGCGGGTCCACCTCCGTGCCGTCGGGGTGCTTGGCGGAACCGGTCCGGACCAGCGCGCCGGTCTCGGCGTCGCGCACGACGATCTTGCAGGACTGCGTGGACGTGTCCACACCGGCGACGAGGGGCATCGGTGCTCCAGGGGGTGGTTCGTGGGAAGAGGCGACAGACACGCTACCGCGCGCCGCACAGCACGCGTTGAGTGCTGGCTATCTGTTGGTTTTCCCGGGTCAGGGCAACAAATAGCCAGCACTCAACGAGGGGGTGATCAGCCGATCAGGTGGTTCAGCGCGAGCTGGTGCAGGCGGACCAGGCCGTAGTCGCGCTCGGCCAGGGCATCGACGTCGGGGTCGGCCTCGGCGAGGAAGGAGTCGAACGACTCACCCTCGGCCAGCGTGGACTCACCCAGCTCGAAGATCCCGGCGTGCTTGAAGGCAGCCTGGACCTCGGGGTCCTCGCGGTACTGCTTCGCCTTGGCGGCGAGCAGGTCGTAGGTCTTCATGTTGGCCGCGGCCGACTCCCACACGCCGTCGAGGTACTCGGTGCGCGAGGGCTTGTAGTCGAAGTGGCGCGGGCCCGCGTAGCGGGGGCCGCCGTTCGGGAAGCCGTTCTCCAGCAGGTCCACCGTGAAGAACGCGGAGAG
Source organism: Promicromonospora sp. NPDC060204 (assembly GCF_042728455.1). Lineage (NCBI taxonomy): Bacteria > Bacillati > Actinomycetota > Actinomycetes > Micrococcales > Promicromonosporaceae > Promicromonospora > Promicromonospora sp. NPDC060204. Next base: position 17,719 of record NZ_JBHWZO010000108.1, on the reverse strand, counting down.
CAGGTCGCCGTGACCGAACACGAGGTCCTGGTCGTACTTGGGGCCGTGCTGACCGTTCAGGTCGATGTGGAACAGCTTGCCGACGTGCAGCGCCAGGGCGATGCCGTGCGTGTAGTTCAGGCCGGCCATCTGCTCGTGGCCCACCTCGGGGTTGAGGCCCACGATGTCGGCGTTGTCGAGCGAGTCGATCAGCGCGATGGCGTGGCCGATCGTCGGCAGGAAGATGTCGCCGCGCGGCTCGTTGGGCTTGGGCTCCAGGGCGATCTTGAGCCCGTAGCCCTTCTCCTTGATGTACGAGGCGACGGTGTCGATGCCCTCGGCGTAGCGCGCGTGCGCGGCGTTGAGGTCCTTCGAGTTGTCGTACTCGGTGCCCTCGCGGCCACCCCACATGACGAACGTGGACGCGCCCATGTCGGCGGCCAGGTCCACGTTGCGCAGCACCTTGCGCAGGCCGAAGCGGCGCACGTCGCGGTTGTTGGAGGTGAACGCGCCGTCCTTGAAGACGGGGTGCGTGAACGTGTTGGTGGTGACCATCTCGCAGACCAGGCCGGTGTCGGCGGAGGCCTTCTTGACGGAGTCGATGTGCTTCTGGCGCTCGGCGTCGTCCGAGCCGAAGGGGTAGACGTCGTTGTCGTGGAACGTGAAGCCCCAGGCACCGAGGTCGGCGAGCTTGCGGACCGACTCGGCCGGGTCCAGCTCGGGGCGGGTCGCCGTGCCGAACGGGTCGGCGGCAGGCCAGCCGACGGTCCACAGGCCGAACGAGTACTTGATGTCGCTCACGGGGTCTCCTCATCGAGGGCGGCCCCGGCATGCGGCGCCGCATTTGTTGTACGGATGAACTATTACGCGAGGCTCGGCTACAGTCAAGGCGTGACCACCGCCGGGACCGCACACGAGACCACGACGCGGACGGGCTCCGCCGCGGCCCGCCAGCACTCCCTGCGCGAGCACAACCTGGAGCTCGTCGCCCGCGCCGTGTTCGAGGTGCCGGAACCACTCTCACGCGCGGGAGTGGCAGCCGCGACCGGTCTGGCCCGCGCCACGGTGTCCACGCTGGTGGACCAGCTCGTCGCCGCCCGGCTGGTGCGCGAGCTGCCCGCCGTGACCGGCGGCCGCGCGGGACGGCCCGCGGTCCCGCTCGTCCCGGCGCCGCGGTCCGTCGTGGGCCTCGGGCTTGAGGTGAACGTCGACTACCTCGGCGTGCGTGTGCTCGATCTCACCGGGGACGTCGTGGTCGACCGCGTGGTGCCCGGCGCGCTCCACGACAGCGACCCGGCCGTGGTGCTGCGGCAGCTCGGCGAGCTCGCCCGCGAGGTGTCCGACGGCGTCACCGCCGCCGGCATGACGGTCGCCGGCGCGCGGCTCGCCCTGCCCGGCCTGGTCGACCCGCGCACCGGCCTCCTGGAGGTCGCGCCCAACCTGGGTTGGTCCTCGCTCGACCCGGTCCCGCTGCTCGGCCTCGGCGAGCTGCCCGTCCGCATCGCCAACGAGGCCAAGCTCGCGGCGCTCGCGGAGCTCGCCGGCGGCTCCGACGTCGCGGCGCCGGACTCGTTCATCTTCGTCTCGGGCGACGTCGGCATCGGCGCCGCCATCGTCGTCGACCGGGCGCTCTTCTTGGGGGAGCGGGGCTGGAACGGCGAGATCGGGCACGTCGTCGTCGACCCCGCCGGGCCGCGCTGCTCCTGCGGCGCGTTCGGCTGCCTGGAGCAGTACGCCGGCAAGGAGGCGATGATGCGCGCGGCGGGCCTGCCGCCGGACGCGCCCCTCGCCGCGCTCGTCGCCCTGCTCACCGGGCAGGACGCCGCCGCGGGCGCCACCCCCGCGGGCGCCGGGACAGGCGGCGCGGCGCTGCCCGCCGGCCGGGCCCTCGGCTCGGCGCTCGCGGACTTCGTCAACCTGCTCGACGTGTCCACCATCGTGCTGGGCGGCGCCTACACCGAGCTGCTGCCGTGGCTCCGGGCCGACGTCGAGGCCGTGCTCGCCGACCGCGTGCTCGCGGCGCCGTTCGTGGACCTGGAGGTGCGGGCGGCCCAGGCCGGCCCGCAGGCCGCGCTCACGGGCGGCGCGCGCGAGGTGCTGCGCGCGGTGCTCGCCGACCCGGCGGCCTGGGTCTGACGCCGGCTACATCTCGTCGGGCGCGTCGATCGGGCCGAGCGTGATGGCCGGTGCGTCGGCGGGCTCCTCCAGCGTCTCGACGGGCTCGGCCTCGCGCCCCAGCAGCCGCGCGACGGCGCCGTCGAGCATCTCGGTGATGACCGTGACCAGGCCGTCCTCGTCCCGCGCCTCCAGGCGCTCGACGATCACCGCGTGCGCGTCGGCCGTGTCCTTGCGCACCACGTACTCGTCGCTCACGGAGAACGTGGCCATCCGCACCTCGACGATGAGCGTGGTCATCCAGCGGGTGAGCCACGGGTTGCCCGTCGCGGCGACGAGTGCCCAGTGCAGGTTCAGGTCCGCGCCCCCGACGCGGCGCGCGTCGCCCGTCCGGTTGGCGTCCACGAGCTCGTCGTGGGCGCGGCGCACGGTCGCCAGGGCGTCGTCGTCCCCCGACCGGACGAGCAGGCGCGCCGCGGTGATCTCCACCGACTTGCGCGCCTCGTAGAGGGCAGGGAGCCGCTCCCGGGAGATGGTCGCCACGCGCATGCCGCGCCCCGGGGTCGCGACCAGCAGACCCTCCTGGACCAGGCGCTGGGCGGCCTCCCGCAGGGGGCCGCGGCTCACGCCGAGCTGGGTCGCGACCTCGACCTCCCGGATCGGCGAGCCGACGGCGAGCACGCCCGCGTACACCGCGTTGCGCAGCTCGGTCTGGATCAGGTCGACGGTCGAGGGGCGCGTCACACGCGAGAAGGACGGCGCGGTCGCCAGGGAGGCCCGTGGCGGGTGGGACATCAGTGCTCCTTCCGTGAGCGCAACGTCGATGACGACCATCATCGCCGCTGCGCGGACATCTGGGTGGCCACGGCGGTAGCAGGGGTGGCGCCGGCCGGGTGAACTTGCAGATTGTAGACAATCCTAATGTCGAACGCTAGATTGTCTGAACGTCGTCAGCCCGCTACGGTGGCGAGTCGTCCGTGAACTCCAGCCCACCCGGCCTTTGCCAAATCTGCCGGGTGGCGTGAAGGGAACCATGTCTAGATCAAGCGTCCGCCCGCTCCGCCGAGCCGTCCTCGCCGCAGGGTCCGTACTCACCCTGGTCGCGCTGGGCGCGTGCACGTCGACAGCCCCGGAGGATGCCGGTGGCGCCCTGCAGCAGCTCCAGGACGACGGCGCCATCACCGTGGCGTTCAACGGCGAGGAGCCGTACTCCTACGAGGACGGCGGCGAGCTGACCGGAGCCACCATCAAGCTGAACGAGGCGATCTTCGGCGAGCTCGGCATCGACACCGTCGACGGCGTGCAGACGGAGTGGAACTCGCTCATCCCCGGCCTGACCGCGGGCCGGTACGACGCCGTGAGCGCGGGGATGTCGATCCTCCCCGAGCGTTGCTCCGAGGCCATCTTCTCCGAGCCCGAGATCATGTACACGACCGCGTTCCTGACGCCGAAGGGCAATCCCGACAACCTGACGGACATGCAGTCCGCCAAGGACGCCGGCGTGAAGCTCGCCGTGCTCAGCGGCGCCATCGAGGAGGGCTACACCAAGTCCCTCGGGATCGAGACCGTCAAGGTCGGCTCGCCGCAGGACGCGCTCGACGCCGTCACCTCGGGCCGCGCCGACGCGTCGGCGCTGACCGCCATCTCGCTCAACGCGCTGGTGGCCCGTTCGAACGCCGACGTCGAGGTCACCGACTCGTTCGTCGCCGTGATCGACGGCGTGCCGCAGATCGGTGCGGGCGCCACGGTCTTCCCGAAGGGGGAGGAGGACCTCCGCGACGCCTACAACGAGAAGCTCGCCGAGATCGTCTCCGACGAGGACCGCTGGCTGGAGATCGCAGGCCCGTTCGGCTTCACCGCCGCCGAGCGTCCCGTCGAGGGCCTGACCGCCGACAAGCTCTGTGAGGGCGACCTCGAGTCGCTGGCCAAGGACCTGGCCCCGGAGCTTGGCCTGGACGGCTGACCCGGCACGTGTCCGACAACATGCAAGAACTCGTCGATCTGCTCCCGCAGCTCGGCGAAGGAATTCTCGTCACTCTCGAGCTCACGATCGCTGGTGCGGCACTCGCGCTGATCATCGCGTTCATCCTGGGGCTGGGCTCTCGGGCCCGGACCAGGTGGGCGCGGGTGCCGTCCCGGGTGGTCGTGGAGTTCTTCCGCGGCACCTCGCTCGTGGTGCAGATCTTCTGGCTGTACTACGTGCTGCCGCTCCCGCCGTTCTACGTGGAGCTCGACCCGCTGGCCTGCGGCATCCTCGCGCTCGGCCTCAACTACGGCGCCTATGCCGCCGAGGTGGTGCGCGGCTCGATCAACTCCGTGCCCACCGGTCAGTGGGAGGCGGCCACGGCGCTCGACCTGGGTGGTGTGCACCGGCTGCGTCGCGTGATCCTGCCGCAGGCCTGGCCGCTGATGATGCCCATGTTCACCAACCTGCTGATCCAGCTCGTCAAGGGTTCGGCCTTGGCGGCCTACATCACGCTGCACGACCTCAACTTCTTCATCGGGGAGCTGCGCAAGGGCACGACGGACACGGTCTTCGCCTACACGGTGGGCCTGCTGCTCTACTTCGTGTTCGCCTACGCGCTGACGCTGATCATGAACGCGCTCGAGGCCCGCGCCAAGAACAAGGTCGGTCAGGGACCGTCGCTGCGCGAGATCCTGCGTCTGACCCCCGCGAGGACCGCCGGGACGGAGGTGCGCTCATGAACGACTTCTGGAGCTGGGACCACGCCGCCGCGGTGTTCCCCGACCTGGTCAAGGGCCTGGGCATCACGGTCCTGGCGACCGTCGTGGGCATGATCATCGCCGCGGTCCTGGGGCTCGTGGTCGCCGTCGTGCGCCGGTCCCGCGTCCGCGCCGTCACCATGCCGGTGGGTTTCCTGGTCGAGTTCATCCGGTCGACGCCGCTGCTGGTGCAGCTCGTGTTCGCCAACCTCATGTTCACGCAGTTCCCGTCGCTCGCCGTCGGCTGCGTGGTGCTCGGCATCCACTACGCCACGTACATGTCGGAGGTCTACCGGGCCGGCATCGACGCGGTGCCGGGTGGTCAGTGGGAGGCGGCGGTCGCCCTCGATCTGCCGAGGAGCCGCACCTGGCGTGCGGTGATCCTGCCGCAGGCGATCCGGAACACGCTGCCCGGCCTGGGGAACTACGCGATCTCGATGTTCAAGGAGACGCCGTTCCTGGCCTTCATCTACGTGGTCGAGATGTACGCCGCCGCCCAGGCCTACGGCGGCGCGAACTTCCGCTACATCGAGGCGATCACGCTCGCCGGCCTGCTCTTCCTGCTGGTGAGCTACCCGACCTCGCTGCTCGTCCGCCGAATGGAGAACCGCCTTGCCTGACAACGACCTCACCCCTGCCATCGAGTTCCAGGGCGTCGGCAAGCGCTTCGGGGACAACGTGGTGCTCGACGGCCTGGACTTCACGGTCGCCAAGGGCGACCGGGTCACGCTGATCGGACCGTCGGGCTCCGGCAAGACCACCATCCTGCGTCTGCTCATGACGCTGGAGGAGGCGAACGACGGCCTGATCCTCGTGGACGGGCAGCCGTACACGCACGAGATCCGTGGCGGCCGGCGAGTCGCGATCTCGGAGAAGCGGCGCAGCCTCGTGCGGCGCCGCGTCGGGATGGTGTTCCAGCAGTTCAACCTGTTCCCGAACATGTCGGTGCTGGAGAACATCATCGAGGCGCCCGTCCATGTGCTCGGCATCTCCCGCGCCCAGGCGGTCGCCCGGGCCGAGGACCTGCTGGACAAGGTGGGGCTGGCCGACAAGCGCGACGCCCGGTGCACCCAACTGTCCGGCGGGCAGCAGCAGCGGGTCGCCATCGCGCGGGCCCTGGCCATGGAGCCGGAGATCCTGCTCCTGGACGAGGTGACCTCCGCGCTGGACCCGGAGCTCGTCGCCGACGTGCTCGGGGTGCTCCGGAACATCGCCGAGACCACGGACATCACCATGCTGATCGTCACGCACGAGATGCAGTTCGCCCGGGAGGTCTCCAACCGGGTGCTGATGTTCGACGGCGGCAAGATCATCGAGGAGGCTGACCCGGAGACGATCTTCACGTCGCCGGAGAACGAGCGGACCCAGGAGTTCCTCCGCGCGGTCCTCTGACGGACCGCCCCGCTGACTCGCCACGCCACGATCGCCGAGTCAGCGGGGTAGTCGGACCCCATGACTGACTCGCCACCTCTGGTGGGCCGAGTCAGCGGGTTGGCCCGACCGGACGACTGACTCGGCGCACCGCGCGTCGCGAGTCAGTCGTTCGGTCGTTTCCCGGTCGGTTCAGACTGCCGCGCCCACGCCGCCGAGCGTGCCCACGAGCACGGCCAGCTCCGGCACCTGCTCCGCCTCCTGCAGGGCCTCGTGCAGCGCGCGGTCGTGCGTGGGGCGGGCGGCGAGGAGCAGCTTCTCGCCCGCCGCGGTGAGCTCGGTGTAGATGCCGCGGCGGTCGTCCTGGCACAGGACGCGCGTGAGCAGCGCGCGGTCCTCCAGGCGGTTGACCAGGCGCGTCGTGGCGCTCGGCGAGAGCGCGGTCGCGCGGCCGAGCTGCTGCATGCGCATGTGCCAGCCGTCCTGCCGGGACAGCGCGTCCAGCACCGTGTACTCCACCACGGACAGGCCGTGCTCGGCCTGTAGCGCGCGTTCGAGCGCGGTGTCGATCATGCCGTGCAGTGCGGCGAGCGTTCGCCAGCCCTGGGCACGGATCTCGACGGCGTCGTCGGCGATTCCCATGGGCCCTCCTCGTCGGGCGTGATTCCGGTCTCCAACTATAGCGCTTGTGCAACTAGTGCGCGCGTGCAACTATCTAGGAGGCGCGTGCAACTAAACGCGTCCGCCAGGTGTCCGCGTACGCACAGCAGGCACCGTTCGGAGAACAGCAAGGAGCCCTCATGTCATCCCCCGTCGAGACCCGCGCCACCGCGGCTGCCTCCACCGCAGAGACCCCCGCCGCAGAGACCCCCGCCGCAGAGACCCCCGCCGTCGCGCTGCCGAACGCCGCCCACGTGGGCGCGACCATGCCGCAGGTCGGGTTCGGCGTCTTCCAGGTGCCTGACGCCGAGACCACCCGCGCCGTCGGCCACGCACTCGAGGCCGGCTACCGGAGCGTCGACACCGCCGCCGTCTACGGCAACGAGGCGGGTGTGGGCCGCGCCCTCGCGGAGTCCGGGCTGGCCCGCGACGACCTGTTCGTCACCAGCAAGCTGTGGACCGACTCGATGGCGCGCGACGCCGTCCGACCCGCGCTGGAGCGCAGCCTGGAGCTGCTCGGCCTCGACGCCCTCGACCTGTACCTGATCCACTGGCCCGCGCCGGGCCGCGGGCAGTACGTCGCTGCCTGGGAGGGCCTGATCGAGGCGCGCGAGGCCGGTCTGGTCCGCGAGATCGGCGTCTCGAACTTCCAGCCCGCGCACCTCGACGCGATCGTCGCGGCCACCGGCGTGCGCCCCGTCGTCAACCAGGTGGAGCTGCACCCCGCCCTGCAGCAGCGCGAGCTGCGCGCCCACCACGTGGGTCTCGGCATCGTCACCGAGGCGTGGAGCCCGCTCGCGCAGGGCGCCGTGCTCGACGCCGCCCCCGTGACCGACGCCGCCCGGGCGCACGGCGTCTCCGCCGCACAGGTGGTGCTGCGCTGGCACCTGCAGCACGGCACCGTCGTGATCCCCAAGTCGGTCACGCCGGCCCGCATCGCGTCCAACCTCGACGTGCTCGGGTTCGAGCTCACCGCCGAGCAGGTCGCGGCGATCGACGCCCTGGACCGGGACGGCCGCACCGGCCCGCACCCGGACCGCTTCAACGGCTGACGAACCCCCCCCGCCGGCACGAGCCGGCCCGGCACGAGCCGGCCACCCCCGCACCACCCGCACCTCAAGGAGCACTGTCATGCCTGTCGCCCTCTGGGCCCTCGCCATCGGGGGTTTCGGGATCGGCCTCACCGAGTTCGTGATCATGGGCCTGCTGCCCGAGGTCTCGGCCGATTTCGGCGTCACCGAGACCGTCGCCGGATACCTCATCTCCGGCTACGCGCTGTCCGTCGCGGTCGGCGCGGTCGCCCTCACGGCGGCCCTCACCAAGGTGGACCGCAAGAAGGCCCTGCTCGGCCTGATGATCCTGTTCATCGCGGGCAACCTGGTGTCCGCGATCGCGCCCACCTACGAGCTGATGATGCTCGGCCGGGTCGTCGCGGCGCTGTGCCACGGCGCGTTCTTCGGCATCGGCGCGGTCGTCGCGGCCGACCTGGTCGCCCGCGAGCGGCGCGCCGCCGCCATCTCGATCATGTTCGCCGGCCTGACCGTCGCCAACGTGCTCGGCGTGCCCTTCGGCACCCTGCTCGGCCAGGCCGCAGGCTGGCGCTCGACCTTCTGGGCAATCACCGGCATCGGAGTCCTCGCCTTCGTGGGCATCGCGCTCCTGGTCCCGGCACGCGTCGGGGTGCCGGACGGCGTCGCGGGGCCGAGCGGGCAGCCCGGCCCCGGCCTGCGCGGCGAGCTCGCGGCCTTCCGCGCCCCGCAGGTGTGGCTGTCCATCGCCGTGACGGTGCTCGGCTACGGCGGCATGTTCGGCGCCTTCACCTACATCGCGTTCACGCTCACCGAGGTCAGCGGGTTCGCGAGCTCGACCGTGCCGTGGCTGCTCATCCTGTTCGGGGCGGGCCTGTTCGTGGGCAACCTGGTGGGTGGCAAGGCCGCGGACAAGAACCTCGGGGCCACCCTGCTCACCCTGCTGGTGCTGCTCACCGTGGTCCTGACGGTCTTCGCGCTGACCGCCACCAGCCAGGTCGCGACCATGGTCAGCCTGGTGCTGATGGGCGCCGTCGGGTTCGCGACGGTGCCGGGCCTGCAGATGCGGGTCATGCGGCACGCGTCGGCGGCCCCGACTCTCGCCTCGGGCGCGAACATCGCGGCGTTCAACGTCGGGAACGCGCTGGGCGCCTGGGTGGGCGGGCTGACGCTCGCCGCCGGGCTCGGCTACACGTCGCCGCTGTGGGCGGGCGCCGTCGTGACTCTCGCCGGGCTGGCGGTCATGGTGGTGGCCGTGCTGGTCCGGGGCGGGGAGCGCGGCGAGCGCGCGGCGGCACGCCGCCAGGCCGTGGGCGAGGAGCGCCCGGCGGTACCCGCCGGGCAGCTCGTCGAGTAGGTGCGCCTGGGCAGACTCGAACTGCCGACACCCGCTTTAGGAGAGCGGTGCTCTATCCACTGAGCTACAGGCGCCCGCGTCTCTCCGGGAGGAGATGCGCGTGCGGCGGCCGGGTGAAGCCCGGACCGCGCCACACAGCCTACCGGCCGCCCGGCCCGGCGCGCTAAGCGCCCGGGTCGGGCGTAGGTGTCAATTGCGCAACATAGGTGACAAACCTTGACCAATCCCTCTCCGACCCACAACGATGCTCAGCAACCCGGCGCGACGACGCGCCTGGTCCGCACGACGGCCGTGCGGGCGGAGAGGATCGACGATGTTCCTTCGACAGACCAGGTCCCGGGGCGTGGTGGCCCTGGCGGCGGCCACGGTCGCCGGCGTGCTGCTCGCCGGCTGTTCCGGTGGCGGTGGGAACGCACCCACGACGTCCAACCCGTACGCGTCCGCGGAGGGCATGGACTCGGCCAACGCCCTCGTGGCCGAGTACCCGCGCGAGGAGACGCTGTTCACGAGCGGCACCCAGTGGGGCCCGCCCACGTCGTGGAACCCGATCCCCAGCTCCGGGCACGCCACCGGTGCGCGCGGCCTGCTCTACGAGCCGCTGTTCCAGTTCGACCCGATCACCCTCGAGCTGACGCCCTGGCTCGCCGAGGGCGGCGAGTGGACCGGCGACAAGACCTATGAGCTCACGCTCCGCGAGGGCCTGACCTGGCAGGACGGCGAGACGCTCGACGCCGACGACGTCGTCTTCACCACCGAGCTCGGCAAGGTCGACGCCGTGCCGTACAGCAACCTGTGGACCTGGCTCGACAAGGTCGAGGCGACCAGCCCCACCACGGTGAAGTTCACGTTCTCCGACCCCCGCTACCAGGAGTGGGACAACTGGCTCTACAGCACGATGGTCGTCCCGGAGCACATCATGGGCGACTGGTCGGACGAGGAGCTGCTGTCCAACCCGAACGAGGACCCGATCGGCTCGGGCGCGTTCAAGTTCTCCGCCGTCGCCCAGGACCGCATGGTCTGGGAGCGCAACGACGACTGGTGGGCCCGCGGCGAGCTCGGCCTCGAGATGCCGATGAAGTACATCGTCGACGTCGTGAACACCTCCAACGAGGTGGCGCTCGGCCTGATGCTGTCCGGCGGCCTCGACCTGAGCAACAACTTCCTGCCCGGCGTCAACCAGCTCGTCGACACCGGCCAGGTCAGCACGTACTACGAGGGTGAGCCGTACATGCTGGCGGCGGCGTCGGCCAACCTGATCCCGAACCAGACGCGCCCGCCGATGGACGACGTCGACTTCCGGCAGGCCCTGGCGCGCTCGATCGACGTGGACAAGATCGTGACGAACGCCTACGGCGGCCTCGTGGCGAAGGCGCACCCGTCGGGCCTGGTGCCGGCGTTCGAGGAGTACTACGACGAGGACGTCGTGGCCGAGTACGGCTTCACCTTCGACGCGGACGAGGCCAAGTCGATCCTGGCCGACGCCGGCTACGAGGACACCGACGGTGACGGGTTCGTCGAGACGCCGGACGGCGAGGCGATCGACCTGAAGCTGATCGTCCCCGCGGGCTGGACCGACTGGATGGAGGCCGCGCGCGTCATCGCGGAGGACGCCTCCGCCGTCGGCATCAAGGTGACCGCCGACTTCCCCGACGCGGGCGCCGTCGACGACGCGCGGGCCACCGGTGACTTCGACCTGGTCATCAACGGCAACGCGGGCGTGAGCAACACGCCATGGACCTACTACAACTACGCGTTCTACCAGCCGATCCAGGAGCAGATGCTGGCGGGCAACTTCGGCCGCTACGAGGACAAGGAGGCGTGGGACCTCGTCGAGAACCTCTCGCGCACCGAGAGCGGCACGCCCGAGTTCTCCGAGACGCTGTCGAAGGTCCAGGAGAAGTTCATGACCGACCTGCCGGCGATCCCGCTCTGGTACAACGGCGCGTGGGCCCAGTACAACGAGTCGCAGTGGACCAACTGGCCCAAGGAGGGCCGCGAGGACGCGTACTTCCCGATCATGTGGAACGGGTACGTGCAGATGGGTGGCATCAACACGCTGCTCGCCCTCGAGCCGGCCTCCTGACGTATGCGCGGCTATCTCGCTCGCAAGACCGTGATCTACGGCCTGACTTTCGTCGTCGCGGTCACGCTGAACTGGCTGATCCCCCGGCTCATGCCGGGGGATCCGGTCCAGCGGATGGTGGCGCGCGCCGCCGTCCAGCACCCCGAGACGATCGCGGCCATGACCGCGTACTACGAGCGGACGTTCGGGCTCGACCTGCCGCTCTGGCAGCAGTACCTGAACTACTGGGCCGCGCTGTTCCGCGGTGACCTGGGCACGAGCGTGTGGCTGTTCCCCGCGCCCGTGAGCCAGGTGGTGCTCGACGCCGTGCCCTACACGCTGGGCATCATGATCCCCGCGATCCTGCTGAGCTTCGTGATCGGCAACAGCGTGGGGGCCATGGCGGCGCGCAGCCGCTGGCTCGACAACGTGGCCCTGCCCGTCGGCTACCTGATCACGGCGATGCCGTACATGTGGCTGGCGATCCTGCTCGCGTGGGGCCTCGGCGTCGCGCTCGGCTGGTTCCCCGTGGCGGGCGGCTACGACTTCGGGATGGTGCCGCGGTGGTCGTGGGCGTTCGCCGGCGACCTGCTGCAGCACTGGGTGCTGCCGTTCCTGTCGCTGTTCCTCGTGTCCCTGGGCGGCTGGGCGATCGGCATGCGCAACCTGATCATCTACGAGCTCGAGTCCGACTACGCGAACTACCTGTCCGCGCTCGGCGCGCCCAAGCGGCTCGTGCGGCAGTACGCGTTCCGCAACGCGATGCTGCCGCAGATCACGGGCCTCGCGCTGCAGCTCGGCACCATCCTGGGCGGCGCCCTGGTGACCGAGATCGTGTTCGCCTACCCGGGGCTGGGCAAGCTCGTGCTGTCCGCCATCCAGAACCAGGACTTCTTCCTGCTGCAGGGCACCCTGCTGTTCGTGGTGATCGGCGTGCTCCTGGCCAACTTCGTGATCGACATCGTCTACGTGCTGGTTGACCCCCGCACGCGGACCGGACTGACGGGGGCCACCGCATGAGGCACAGCGGAGCCGCAGGATCAGGCGGAAGGGGAACGGCATGACCGCGACACAACCTGCCGCGGCACCGGGGACCGAGGCGGCCGAACCGCCCGGGGCGACCCCGGCGCCGTCGGCCGCCCGCAAGCCCGGGGGAGACGCACGCGAGACGCTGTACTTCGCGCTGCGCAACCCCAAGGTCGTGATCGGCTCGGTGGTGGTGCTCGCGTTCCTGCTGCTGGGGCTGCTCGGGCCGCTGTTCCTCAAGTTCGCGCCGATGGACTACGCGGGGCCGCCCATGGCCCCGCCGTCCGCGGACTTCCCGTTCGGCACGACGACGTTCGGGCAGGACGTCTTCGCGCAGTTCGTCGCCGGCCTGCGGTCCACGTTCCTCGTGGGCCTGCTGGGCGGCGGGGTGGCCGCCGTCATCGGGATGACCATCGGGTTCGTCGCGGGCTACCGCGGCGGCATGATCGACGAGCTGCTGAACATGCTGACCAACGTGGTGCTGGTGATCCCCGGCTTCGTGGTGCTCATCATCATCAACGCCTACCTGGGCGTGCGCAGCGTGCCGATGCAGGCGCTGTACATCGGCGTGTTCAGCTGGCCGTGGGTGGCGCGCGCGGTGCGGGCGCAGACGCTGTCGCTGCGCTCGCGGGACTTCATCGACCTGGCGCGGCTGTCCGGCGTGGGGGTGGGCACGATCCTGCGGCGCGAGGTGGCGCCCAACATGTACTCCTACCTCTTCATGACGTTCGTGCTGCTGTTCGGCGGGTCCATCCTGACGGCGGCGTCGCTCGACTTCATCGGGCTCGGACCCACGAACGCCATGTCGCTCGGCCTGATGATGAACCAGGCCGTGCAGTGGAGCGCGCTCCATCTGGGGCTGTGGTGGTGGTTCATCCCGCCGGGGCTGGGGATCACGCTCATCGTGGGCTCGCTCTACATCATGAACGTGGGCCTCGACGAGGTCTTCAACCCCAAGCTGCGGGAGATGTGATGACCCTTTCCGTGACCGACCTGAGGGTCCACTACCGCACCCTGCGCGGCCCCGTGAAGGCCCTCGACGGCGTCAGCTTCGAGGTGGCCGACGGCGAGATCATGGGCATCGCCGGCGAGTCCGGCTGCGGCAAGACGACGCTCGGCAAGGCCCTGATCCGCCTCGACACCCGCATGGAGCACGTGGGCGGCACCGTCGCCCTCGACGGGGAGAAGCTCCCCATCGCCGACGACGGCGCGATGCGCCGCCACCGCTACCGCGAGGTGTCCCTCATCCCGCAGTACGCGATGTCGGCGATGAACCCGACCCGCAAGATCGGCCGGATGATCCGGGACCTCCTCGCGGCGCACAACGTGCGCTACACGGAGGTGCTGCCGGAGCTTGAACGGCGCCTGGAGCTCGTCGGCCTCGACACCGACGTGCTCAAGCGCTACCCGATCGAGCTGTCCGGCGGCATGAAGCAGCGCGTGGTGCTCGTGCTGTCCACGCTGCTGAACCCGTCGCTGCTCATCGGCGACGAGGTGACGTCCGCGCTCGACGTGTCCTCCCAGAAGGCCGTCGCCCGGGCGCTCGTCGAGTTCCGCGACCACGGGTTCGTCCGGTCCATGATCGTGATCACGCACGACATCTCCGTGCTGTTCCAGGTGGCCGACACGATCCTGGTGATGTACGCCGGGCACCTCGCCGAGAAGGCGCCGGCCCGGACGATCATCGACGAGCCCCTGCACCCCTACACGAAGATGCTCATCGGGGCGCTGCCCAAGGTGGGCGACCGGTACGAGGATCAGCGGCTGGAAGGCATCGAGGGGCGGCCGCCGTCGCTCCTCGACCCGCCCACCGGCTGCCGGTTCCGCGACCGCTGCCCGCTGGCGCACGACCGGTGCGCCGAGGCCCCGCCGTTCCGCGAGGTCGCCGAGGGGCACCAGGTCGCGTGCTGGGCGGTGAGCTGATGCTGACGCTCGACGCGCTCGACAAGGTCTACAAGACCGGCACCTTCGGCACCTCCGACCTGCACGCCGTGCGGCACGTCAGCCTCGACGTGCAGCGGGGCGAGGTGGTCTCGCTCATCGGGGAGTCCGGCAGCGGCAAGTCGACCATCGGCAAGATGGTGCTCCACCTGCTCGACTCCACGGGCGGCAGCATCACGTTCGACGGCCGCGACGTCACCCGGCTCGGGTACCGGGGCCGCCGCGACTACTACCGCAAGATCCAGGGCGTGTTCCAGGACCCGTTCAGCTCGTTCAACCCGATCTTCAAGGTGGACCGGACGTTCGAGACGCTGCGGCGCTCGTACTTCCCCCGGGTCTCCGGCGCTGCCTGGCGGGAGAAGCTGGAGGAGGCCCTGGGGGCGGTCACGCTCGAACCCGGCGACATCCTCGGCAAGTTCCCGCACCAGCTCTCCGGCGGGCAGCTCCAGCGGCTCCTCATCGCGCGGGCCCTGCTGCTCGACATCGAGCTGCTCGTGGCCGACGAGATCATCTCGATGCTCGACGCGTCGACCCGCATCGACGTGCTCAACCTGCTGGGCGAGCTCAAGTCGCGCGGCCTCGGGATCCTGTTCGTCACGCACGACCTCTCGCTCGGCAACTACGTCTCCGACCGGGTGGTCATCCTCTACAAGGGGCGCGTCGTGGAGCGCGGCGTCACCAGCGCCGTCTTCGACGATCCGCTGCACCCCTACACGCGCGACCTGCTGGCCTCGGTGCCGCACCTGGACCGCACGTGGGAGGAGGTCGAGGCCGAGGAGTCGCAGCGCAGCGCGCGCCTGGCGGGGCGGTGCCTGTACCACGAGGCGCTCGCGGCCCAGGGGCGGTCGCTGGGGGAGGAAGCCGAGGCGGGCTCGGCGAGCGGCACGGCCGACGACCTCGGGCTGGTCGAGCACGCTCCCGGCCACTTCGTGGGGTGCTTCCGCAAGGCGGCGGACGAGGAGTGCCCGGCGGGATGACCCGGACGCCTCGCTAGCCCCGGACCAGGACCGGTACACCCGGGTCGAGGCCGGCGAGGCGCTCGAAGTCCCCGCTCGCCAGGCGGATGCAGCCGTTGCTGACCGACTGGCCCTGACCCTCGCCCACGTGCAGCGCGGTGGCGGCGTAGTCGGTGCCGTAGAAGCCGTCGAGGGACTCGCTCTGCATCGATAGGAACACCGACATCCCGGTGTTCACCGCCTCCGTGACGGTGAAGACCTGGGTGAGGCCGCGCGGCGTCGGCGTCTCGGCCGCGCCGACGCCCGCCGGGAGCACGTCCCGGGAGCCGTCGTCGTGCGTGACCGTCACGGTGCGGTCCGACAGGTCGACCACCACCGAGCGCCGCTCCTTCTCCAGCACGACGTCGTCCGCGCGCAGCCAGCCCGAGACGCCGTTGACCCGGTCCGGGTCGTCCGACGGGAGCGCTCCGCGCCCGTACGGGACGAGCACCTTGACCCAGCCCGGCTCGCGCTCCAGCACGAGCCAGCGGGCGTCGGCGTCGTAGTAGTCGGCCTCCAGGGCGAGCACCGGCGCCTCCGTCACGTCGGGCGCCGCCCAGACCGGGATCCGGGCCTTCCTCGGCTCGGCGACCGAACCCGGCAGCCCCTTGAGCGTGTCGAGCTTGGTCACGGGCAGCTCGGCCGGGAGCAGCCCGTCGATGTCCGGCCGGGGCAGGGCGGCGAGCGAGTAGCCGGCGGGCTTCGGCGTCGGCTCTGGCGTGGGGCTGGCGGACGGCGACGGGCTCGCCGACGGCGCGGCCTCGGCCGGGTCGATGCCGGCCCGCAGCCCGAACCAGGCCGCCGTGCCGACGAGCGCGACCACCACGACCCCGGCCACCCAGATCCAGGCCCTCTGCGACATGCGTTGTCTCCCCGTGCGTCCGTGCCACCCGCCTGGTCCAGACGGCGTGCCCATCGTGCCCCGTGCGAGCCGCGCACGCAGCCGAGCCGTCGACGATACCGGGTTGTCACAGTTGTCCGATATCTTCGTGCCCGCCCGCATCGCCGTCCGAACTGTTGTTCGGCTCCGCCGCGGGATCCAGTCCGACAGGCACCTGACGAAGGAGAGATCACCGTGGCCCCCGCCGACCGGGCGTTCCCCGTCACGACCGTTCCCACGCGCCGTTCCCGCAACCTGGTGCTCACGGGCGCGGTGTCCGTCGCCCTCATCTCGACCGGGTCCGCGTACCTGGCGATGGTCCAGTTCGGCATCGACGTGCTCGCCATGAGCCAGGGCACCGCCTACGCGACCGCCGGCGTCTTCGAGCTCTCGCTGGTGACCGTCGCCCTCCTGGCCCGCGAGGCCGCCCGCGACAACCGGCCCGGCGGCACCCTGCTCGCCCTGACCTGGGCGCTCTCGTCCGCCTCCGGCGTCTTCGCCGCCTGGCACGAGGCCTACATCGGCCACCCCGTGGGCGCCGTCGTGTTCCGGTTCGTCGTGCCCCTGCTCGCCGCGCTCATGTGGCACCTCGCCCTCATCGGCGACCGGCACCTCGCCACCGGCACCTCATGGTCCGCGCTGCGGCAGTCCGCCCGCATGCACGCCCTGTTCCTCACCACCGAGGACCTGTTCCGGGCACAGAGCCTGAACGACGGGTCGCGCACCGCCCGCCGCCGGCTCGCCCGCGCCGAGGCCGGCCGCCGTCGGGCCCGCTCCGTGGCGCTGCGCACCGTGCCGCCCACCGAGATGCGGGCGCAGGTCGCCGCGTGGTGCGAGGCGCTCGCGGCCGTGGGCGACGGGACCGCCGACGTCGCCCGCCTGCACCTGGCCGACCGGCAGCGGCTGACCGGCATCCTCGTCGACGAGCCGGTGGACGGCCGTGCCGGTGGCGCGAGCTCCGAGGTCGGGGTGCTCGACTACGAGCGCTGGGCCGCGGACGCGGTGGCCGCCGAGTTCGCCGGGGAGCCCCGCGGCGACGTCGAGCCGGAGGCTGTTCCCGGGGCGGGCGCCTGGGACGGTGCTGGTGCTGGTGCTGGTGCTGGTGCTGGTGCCGGTGCCGGTGTCCGGGACGGTGCGGAGCGCCGGCCTGCCTACGCCAGTCTGGCGGCCCCGCGCGACGAGGTGCGGGAGCGCGCCCCGCAGCCGGACGGGATCTTCGACCAGGCGGCGACCGGCGGGGACGAGGCCGGCCGGGCCGCTGCGGAGACGCCCGTGGAGCCCGCCGAGGCCGCGGCTCGCGCCACGGCCAACGTCCGGGACGGGATTCCTCGCCGTCGGGCGCCGCGCCGGAACACCCAGCTCGGCACGCAGGACGCCGAGCGCATGATCGACCTGCGGACCAAGGGCCGCACGTACCGCGAGATCGCGGAGGAGGTCGGCGTCAGCCGGTCGACGGTGGGCAAGCGCATGCGCGAGTTCACGGAGACGGGCTCGATCCCGATCGTGAAGGCCCGCTGAGCCCCGGCTGCTTGGGCGATCACCTTGAGGCCCGGGTTTCTTCTCTTTGGGGCGGTCCAAAGA
>NZ_JBHWZO010000107.1:0-19877 GCF_042728455.1 Promicromonospora sp. NPDC060204 | reverse complement strand
GGGTTCGAGGTGCGACTCCTGGAGCTGTACTGCCGGACCGCCGACCTGACGGGCCTGGTGCTCGGCTTCGGCGGGGTGACCGACGCCGAGCTCGACCGGGCCCTGGCCGCGATCACCGCCGGCCTGCGCGGCCGCTGACCCTCACACCAGCGAGTCCTGCCACGCCTCGTGCAGCCGCGCGTACCGGCCGTCGCCGGCGATCAGCTCGGCGGGCGTGCCGTCCTCGACCACCCGGCCGTGCTCCATGACGAGCACCCGGTCGGCGATCGCCACGGTGGACAGCCGGTGGGCGATGATGATCGCCGTCCGGTCGGCCAGCAGGGTCTGCAGGCCGCGCTGGACGAGCCGTTCGCCCGGCATGTCGAGCGAGGACGTCGCCTCGTCGAGCACCAGGACCGCCGGGTCCGCGAGGAACGCCCGGGCGAACGACAGGAGCTGGCGCTGCCCGGCGGAGACCCGCCCGCCGCGCTTGTTCACGTCGGTGTCGTACCCGTCGGGCATCTCCATGACGAACTCGTGCGCGCCCACGGCGCGGGCCGCGGCCTCGATCTCGGCCTGGCTCGCGCCGGGCCGGCCGAGCGCGATGTTCTCGCGCACGGACCCGCTGAACAGGTATGCCTCCTGCGTGACCATGACGACGGCGCGCCGCAGGTCGGCCGAGGCCAGGTCCCGCACGTCGATGCCGTCCAGCCGCACCGCGCCGGTGGACGCGTCGTAGAACCGCGTCACCAGCTTCGCCACCGTCGACTTCCCGGCGCCGGTGGTGCCCACCACGGCCACGGTCTGGCCGGCCGGGATGGTGAGGTCCAGGTCCGGCAGCACCACGGGGCCGTCGCCGTATTGGAACCGCACGTGGTCCAGCCGCAGCTCGCCGCGGGCCCGCTCGCCCGTGGTCACGAGCGGCGTCGGGTGGGCGGGCTCGACGACGGTCGGCTCCTCTGCGAGCAGGCCCGAGACCTTCTCCAGCGCCGCCGTGGCGGACTGGAACGAGTTGTAGAACATGCCGAGCTGCTGCACGGGCTGGAAGAACCGCTTGCAGTACAGCAGCACGGCCGCGAGCACGCCGACCTCCATCGCCCCGTCGAGCACCCGCCAGCCGCCGACGGCAAGCGCCGCCACGACCGTCAGGTTGCCGATGAGGATCAGGCCCGGCTGGAACCGGCCGTTGACGCCGAAGATCTGCAGGTTGGCGTCGCGGTAGTCCTCGCCGAGCTTGCCGTAGTCCGCCTCGGTGGTGGGCTCGCGGCGGAACGCCTGCACGGCGCGCATGCCGGTCATGGTCTCGACGAACTTGACGATGAGCCGGGCGGACGCCGTCCGCTGCTCCCGGTAGTACCGCTGCGACATCCGCTGGAACCAGCGGGTGAGCAGCCAGGCCGGGAGGAACGCGACGGCGAGCACGAGGCCGGAGCGCCAGTCGATGAGCAGCAGGCTGACGAAGGTGAACACCATCAGCAGCAGGGAGGAGACGACGCCGGTCAGACCGCCGTCGAGCAGCTCGCGCAGCGCCTCCAGGTCGGAGGTCTGCCGGGAGATGATGCGGCCCGAGGTGTAGGACTCGTGGAACTCGAGCGAGAGCCGCTGGGTCTGGCGGAACACGCGGCGGCGCAGGTCGAGCAGCACGGCCTGGGCGATGCGGGCCGCCGCCCGCACGTAGGCGCCGGCGGCCACGCCGCCGAGCACGGCCGCGACGAGGTACCCGGCGCCGGTGAGGACCAGGGGCGTGACCGAGCCGTCCTGCAGGGCGGGCACGGCCTTGTCGATGGCCACGGCGACGAGCCACGGCCCGGCGACCTGGCCGAGCGTGGACGCGACCACGAGCACGGCGGCCCAGGCCAGGGCGCGCTTGTGGGGGCGCAGCAGGTCGCCGAGCAGCTGCATGGAGCGGCGCCGGACGGCCTGGGACGCGTCCTTGCCGAGGAGTGTCTCGTCGTCCGCGGCGGCGTCGGTGGGCCGACGGCGGCCCGCCGTCTCAGGGGTGGTCTGCGTGGTCGCGGTCATGACAGCGCCTCCTGGCTCTCGGGCTCGGCGTTCTCGCCGTCGTGCGCCTCGTAGTCCCCCTCGAGGCTCGAGATGATGTACCGGTAGTGCGGGTCGGTGGCCAGCAGGTCGTGGTGGGTGCCGACGGCGGTGATGCGCCCGCCCTGCAGCACGGCCACCCGGTCGGCCAGGGCCACGGTCGAGGGGCGGTGCGCGATGATCAGGCTGGTCGTGTCCCGCAGCACATCCCGCAGGCGGGCCGTGACGGCCTCCTCAGTGGTGACGTCGAGGGCGGACAGCGGGTCGTCGAGCACGAGCACGCGCGGCCGGGCGGCGATGGCGCGCGCCAGGGCGAGGCGCTGGCGCTGCCCGCCGGACAGCGACATGCCCTCCTCGCCGATGCGCGTGCCGACGCCGTCGGGCAGGTCCAGCACGAACTGGGCCTGGGCGACGTCGAGCGCCTGCGTCATGAGCGCCTCCCGCTCGGCCTCCGGCAGGTCGTCGGACACACCGAGCAGCACGTTGTCCCGGACGGAGGCGGAGAACAGGGTCGGGTCCTCGAAGGCCACGGCGACACGCTCCCGCACCTGGGCGCGGGTCAGGTCGCGCACGTCGACGCCGTCCACCTCGACCACGCCCGCCGAGACGTCGAAGAGCCGGGGCGGGAGCATCGCCAGGGTGGACTTGCCGGAGCCGGTGAGGCCGACCAGGGCGGTCGTGGTGCCGGGCGGCAGCTCCAGGTCGACCTGGTCGAGCACGGGCCGTTCGGCGTCGTCGTACCGGAAGGTGACGTTCCGGAAGGCGACGTGCCCGCCCCCGCTGCCCTGGGCGGCCCGGGCGGTGCCGGGTGGCAGGTCTGCGGGCCGCGTCGGGTCCGTGAGCGGGTTGATCGTCTCGATCACCTCGAAGAACCGGTCGACGGCGGTGCGCGCGTTGAGCGTCATCGACAGGGTCATGCCGAGGTCGACGACCGGGCCGTTGATGACCGCGGTGGTGGTGAAGAACGCGACCAGGGCGCCGAGCGTCATGTCGCCCTGGGCCACCAGGTAGACGCCGACCACGAGCGCGACGCCCTGCGTGACCTCGGGGATCACGCGCAGCGCCGTGGTCAGGCCGGCGTCGGTGGTGGCCTTGCGGATCTCGGTCTCGCGCAGCTCGGACGCCTGGTCGGTGAACGAGTCCAGGGCGTCGGGGCCGCGGCCGAACGCCTTGAGCACGCGGATGCCGTGCACGGACTCCTCGACGGTGGTGGCGAGGTCGCCCGACTGGTCCTGCGAGAGCCGCGAGATCTTCCGGTACTTGCGGGAGAACCGGAACGCCAGGATGGTCACCGGGATCGCGCCGCACAGGAAGATGATGCCCAGCCAGCCCCCGGTGGCCACGAGCAGGCCGACGCCGACGACGATGGTCACGAAGCTGACCACGAGCTGCAGGATGCCGAAGACGAGCCAGCGGCGCAGCAGGCCGAGGTCGCCCATGATGCGGCTGAGCAGCTGCCCGCCGGGCCAGCGGTCGTGGAACGCGACCGGGAGGTCCTGCAGGTGCTTGAACAGCGCCATGCGCATCACGGCCTCGACGCGCGTGCCGGGGAACATGACGAGCGTGCGGCGCAGCAGGATCAGGCCGGCCTCGCCCACGCCGAGCAGGGCCACGAGCACGACGGACCAGATCAGGCCCGTCCAGTCGTGCTCGCGCGCGCCCGCCGTGAGCGGGCCGTCGGTGACCCACTGCAGCACGCGCGGGATGGCGAGCGCCATGAGGCTGGCGCCGAGGGAGGCGAGCAGGCCGCCGATCAGCCGCGGCATCGCGGGGCGGACGTAGGGGTACAGGCGGCGGATCGAGGCGAAGGTGCTGCGCTCGTCGCCGGGCGGACTGATGGGGTCAGAAGAAGGATCGGATCGATTCGAGCGTTCGTCTGTGGGAGGCATCACAACCATTATCCCGCCGGAGGCAAGTTGTTAGTTTCGGTAAGCACCTTCTTTCCTGTGACCTGCGCCACAGGTCTGCGGGCCGGGAAGTTGCGTCACCGTGCGGGTCAGCGCACCCGCACCGAGAGGCACGTGACGCAGCCCTCGAGCTTCTCGAACTCGGTGACCGGCGTGGTGAGCACCGTGAGCCCGCGCCCCCGCAGGAGCTCCGCGGTGGCCGGCGCGGACTCCGACAGCAGCACGGTCGTCGGGTCAAGGACGACGACGGCGGTGCCCTCCGCCTCCGGGACGGCCAGGAACGAGTCGAACGCGCCCGGGTCGTCGACCAGCGGCTCGTACCCGATCACCGTGCCGTCCGGCAGGGCGGTCACGGCCGACTTGAGGTGCAGCGCCCGGGTCACGGGCACCTCCACGACGCGCCAGCCGCGGGGCTCCAGGAGCGCGCGGAGCTGCGCCGCGCCCTCGGCGTTGGTCCGCTCGGTGCGCCCCACGTAGACGGTGCGGCCGACCTTGAGGATGTCGCCGCCCTCCAGGGTGCCCGGCTCGGCGATCTCCGCGACCTCGCGGCCGGCCGCCTCGGCCACGGGCCGCATCGAGTCGATCTCGCCGCGCCGGGACAGGGCCCCGGGCCGGGTCAGGACCATCAGCCCACCGGCAGCGCCACCGGCAGCGCCGTCGAACACGACCACCGCGTCCTCGACGAACACGCCGTCCGGGTGGGCGTCGGCCGCGGGCAGCTCGCGCACCGCCCAGCCCAGGCCGCGGAACACGTCCACGTACCGGGCCCACTGCCGGGCGGCCAGGTCCGCGTCGACGGGGACGCGTTCGAGGTGCGTCAGCTCGCCGTCGGCCAGGGCGGGCGACGGCGGGCGGACGAGCAGGGTGCGGTGCAGTTCCTCGGCGGCCGGCCGGGCGGCGGGCTGTGCGGTGACCATCCCGCGACGCTACCGCCCCGGGCCGGCGTTCGGGTCACGGACTTTATCGGTCCAGGTAGGCCATCCGCGCCGTCTTCGGCCCCTGCGGCGACTCGAACGACACCACCTCGCCCGCGGTGAACCCCATCGCCAGCATGCGGCGCTGCGCCTTCTCGTTGTGCGCGTCCGGCTCGCCGACCACGCGGCGGGTGCCCGCCCCGGCGAAGAGGAAGCCGCGCATCGCGGGCCCGAGCACCGACCAGGCGTCCGCGGGTGCCCCCTGCCGGGCGACCGGGCCGCGGCTGCCCAGGAAGAAGTGCAGCCCGAGGTCGCCCTCCCGCACGTCGTAGGCGGTGCCGACCGGGTCGTGCTCCGGGTGGTAGGCCTGGACGAGCACCACGGGCTCGCCGTCCCACCGCACGAGGTAGGCGTGGTGGGTCTCCAAGGAGTCCACGAACGCGTACGTGTCGCGCACCTCGTCGCGTGTGTGCTCCCCCATCCCCCAGAACGCCGCGCGCGGCTGGGTGAACCACCCGTGCAGCAGGTCGGCGTCGGCGTCCGGGTCCAGCATGTGCACGGTGACGACGCCGTCCGCGCCGAAGTCGCGACGCCACACCTCCGCGCCGCGGGGCCCGTTCAGCAGCCGCAGGCTGGTGTCAGCGGGGCGCAGCCGGTCCCAGTCGGTGACGACGGCGGAGGTGCGGGCGTCGGCCCACGTGGCGTGCTGGTCGTCGAAGTGCGGGCTGCCCGGCCGCCCGTCGGCCCCGAACGGGACGCCCCACCGGCTGTTGGCGCGGTCCGACAGGTCCCAGACGTACCGCGCCACCGACGCCCGGTACGCGGTGAGCGCCACCCCGGGCCAGCCGCCCGTGCAGCGCACCGTCTCGTTGTTGCCCGAGACCGGGGCGGGCGCCACGCCGAGCGGCCGGCCCGGCACGGCGGGCGCGCCCAGGTCCGGCACGGGCAGCAGCGGGGCGGGGACGTGCAGGTCGCCCCAGGGCTGGTCCGTGAGCGCCACCTCGGCCAGCGCCCCGCTCGCCTCCGCGGCGGCGTCGATCCGCAGCCGCTGCCCGTCCGGACCCACGACGACGAGCCAGTCGGCCGCGAGGATCCGCGCGAGCCCGGCCCCGACCGCCGTCGGGACGTCGAAGACGCCGCCGAGCACCGGCATGAGCGCCGGGTCCTGCCCGTGCGGCTCGTGCAGCGACGCGAACACGGGGTGCCCCGCGAGGCGGCGGGCCAGGGTGTCGCGCCAGCGCATGTACAGGGCGGCGTCGACGGAGGTCGCGTCCACGTGGGCGCCGTCGGCCACCCAGGCGCGCAGGCGGACGGCGGCCGCGGAGGCGTCGCCCGCCAGGTGCTCGACGAGCCCGGCGGCGCCGAGGTCGCGGGTGTCGCCGTGGATCCGGGCCTGCGTGGCGGGCGACTCCGCCGCGGTGGCCGCGGCGAGGAGCTGGCGGATGCGTTCCGCGCGGTACGGCGGGTAGGACCAGCCGAGGTCGTGCGCCTCGCGGCCGGGACGCAGGTCGCGCGGGCCGGAGCCCGGGCGACCGTCCTGGCCGGCGGGCCGCTGCGTCACGGGCCGCTCGTTCGCGTCGACGGCGACCTCGGCCACCAGGGCCGGCGCCGGGAGGTCCACGTAGCCGTCCGCCGGCTTGGCGGTCGGCAGCGCCCGCTCCGGCGCGCCGGCCGGCACGTGCGGGACCTTGCCCGCCGTCAGGCTCAGCACCTCGCCGGTGCTGTCCGCGGTCAGCACCCGGTTGACGGGGTCGACCCAGCCGCCGAACGCGTCGGCGACGTCCCGGGCGGTGCGGGCGTGCAGCAGCGCGCGCCACGCGCCCACGCCGACGTCGGACAGCTCGCGGGTCGGCCAGTGCAGGCGCCAGCCCTCGGGCCGGCCGCTGTCCGCGCCGTCGGACACGACCTCGACGTGGTGCGCCAGGGCGTTGGTGATGCCCCACGCCACGGCGGACGCCGGACGCCCGCCCGACCCCGCCGAGGCGTGAACCGCGTGCCCGAAGTGCGGCACGCCGGGCACGCCCGGGAAGGCGAGGCCGACGACGTCGTAGGGCGCGGCGGGGTCGGTGCACGCCAGCCTGACCTGCTGGTACGGGCCGGGCAGCTCCAGGGTGCGGTGCGGGTCGCCCGCGACCAGCGGGCTGCCCGACTCCGTGAACCGGCCGTGCACCGCCCACGCGTTGGACCCGGAACCGCCGTCGGCCACGAACAGGCCCAGCACCCGGTCCAGCGGCACGCCCGGGACGTGCAGGTGCCGGGCGACGTGCGCCCGCCACAGGACGCCCGGGAACCCGTTGAACAGGACGTGGCTCGCCAGGAACACGCCGATCGGCGTCCACGGCGCCCAGGGCCGGAACGGCACCCCGGCCAGCTCCGGCACGTCCCGGCCGCCCGCCAGCAGCCCGGCGCTGACGCCGTCCGCGTACGCGGCCAGCCACGCGCGCTCGGGCCCGGCCAGGGCGTCGTGGATCGCGCGGGCCGTGGCGGCCAGCCGTTCCCGCGCGGCGAACCGGTCCCACGCCTCCCCTGCCGCGCCGGCGAGCTCGCCGAACCGCTCCTCGGCGCGCATCCGGTCCGCCTCGACCTGCAGCCCGCGGTCCTGGGCGGTCACCCAGCCCTGGCCGTAGGCCAGCGCCGTCTCGGTCGCGGCCCGCACGTGCGGGATGCCGAGGTCGTCACGAAACAGGTCGAAGTCCACGTTCCCTATCATCTCTCTCTGCGCCGCACGGGGTTCGCGAGCGTACCCGCGTAGATCAGCGACTCGGACTGGTTGGTCAGGTCCACCATCTGCAGGGTGTTGCGCAGCTGCAGCCGGTTGAGGCACGAGTGCGCGAACCGCGCGGCCCGCAGGTCGATCCCCGTCCGGGCACGTACGTCGGGGTGCTCGGCCGCGTGCCGGTCGATCGTCTCGGCGACCAGCGCCCAGAACCGGTCCTCGGCCAGCACGCCGTCCTCGGCGAGGATGCCCGCCAGGTGCCGCAGCACGCCGTCGAACACGTCGGTGAAGATCGCGAGCGCCTTCTCGTCGTCGTCCACGACGGACCGGATGCGCTCGACGCCGTCCGGCAGGGGGCCGTGGCCCAGCAGGGCGACCTCCTCGCCGATGTCCTTCATGATCGCGCGCTGCACCACGCCGTCGCGCAGCACCAGGATGAGGTTCTCGCCGTGCGGCATGAACGCGAGCTCGTAGCTCAGCAGGCAGTGCACCAGCGGGTAGACGTAGGCGTCGAGGTAGGCGCGCAGCCACTGCTCGGGCGCGACGCCGGACTCGCGGACCAGGCCCGTGGCGAACGACGCCCCGTCCGCGTCGCGGTGCAGGAAGCTCGCCATGGTCACGAGGCGTTCGCCGTCCGCCAGCCGGGGCACGGGCGACTCGCGCCACAGGGCGGCGAGCATCTTGCGGTGCGGGTTGGGCTGGGGCGTGCGGTGGTAGACGTCGCCCGTGTAACCCACCGAGGCCAGCTCGCGCAGCACGCCGAACCCGGCGCGGCGCAGGGTCTCGTCGCCGCCGACCAGGTCCGCGACCCAGTCGTTGATCGCAGGGGTGGCGCGCATGTAGGCCGGGGAGAGCCCGCGCAGGAACCCCATGTTCTGGATCGCGAGGGCCACCTTGACGTAGTGCCGCTCGGGGCGCGTGCGGTTGAACATGGTGCGGATCGACTGCTGGGCCTGGTACTCGTCCGAGCCGGGGCCGAGGGGCACGAGGTCGCCGCGCGCGACGTCGGCCGCGAACGTGATCGCCACGCGGTGCTCCCACTGCCAGGGGTGCACGGGCAGGTAGAGGTAGTCGGCGGGGTCGAGGCCGCGGGCGGCGAGGCGGTCGGCGAAGGCGGCGCGCTCGGCGTCGGACAGCTCGCCCGGCGTGCCCAGGGTGCCGTAGTGGCCGGCCTCGGTCTGGTCGGCCGCGAGCGCGAGGTGGCTGTGCTCGCGGCGCGCGGCGAGCCACAGCATGCGCAGCCGCCGGCCGCGCTCGGGCGCGTAGGCGCGGTAGTCGCGCAGGGAGAAGCCGATGCGGCCGTTGTTCGCGACGAAGCTCGGGTGCCCCTCGGACATCGCGGCCTCGACCTGCTGGAACGCCTCCGCGGTGGCGTGCGTGCCGGACGCCGTCCGGGCCGCCTCCAGCAGGCCGCGCACCGAGGGCGTGGTGCCGTCGAGCTCGCGCTCCCGCTTCGCGGCCGCGCTGGCCAGGGTCGCGGACAGCTCCTCGAGGTAGGTCGCGAGCAGGGTGTCGGGCACCTGCAGCAGCGGCTGCAGCTCCGCGATCAGCTCCAGCGCGTCCACGGGCAGGACGACGGCGCCCCGCACGCCCGCGTCCGCCGTGCGGCGGATCGACGCCGGGTCGACCACCCAGTGCTCCAGGGCGTACCGGCGGGCGGTGAACCGGTAGGTGACGCCGTCGAGGTCGAGGCGGTAGGCGTCGGGGGCACCGTCGCTCTCCGGCGCGAAGAGCCGCTCGTGGGCCAGCTCCGCCAGGGCTTTGGCGGCCAGGTGCCGGTGGGCGTGCTCCATGTGCTCCGCCGTGAGGTGCGTGGCGATCATGGGGTCGGGCCGGTGGGTCGCGGGCTCCCTGCCGGGCGCGAACCCGTCCCCGAGCGCGGACGCCGCGAAGTCCTCGCGGGTCGCGACGCTCAGGGCGGCGCGCTTGGCGTGCACGCCGCGGCCGAGGTCCACCTCGCGCAGCACGCGGAACCCGGCGGCCGCGTTCTTGGCGGCGATCTTCCGGTTGCCGACGTCGGGCTCGACGACGACGCGCGTGGCGCCGCGGCCGGCCGCCGGATCCGTGCCGGTGTCGGATCCCGACAGGCAGAACCGCATGACCGCCGTCATCACGGCGTCGGTCAGCCCGTGCCGCGGGGTCGCGGGCGGGGCCACCAGCAGGTGCATGCCGAGGTCGCCGGGCTGCGTGTCGTGGACGCCGTCGAGCAGCAGGCGCGGGTCGTACGTCTCCGTCAGGAAGACAGGCTCGCCGTCGAGGCGGCCGAGCCAGCCGTCCTCGCCGGGGCGGCCCTGGATGCCGGCCAGGTACTCGCGCACGTCGTCGACGTGCAGCTCGCTCATCTGCCAGAACGCCGACGCCGGGTGCGCCAGCCAGCGCTGCACCAGCTCGGCGTCGCGCACCGGGTCGACGGGTTCGAGCGTCACCTCGCCGAGACGGGTCGTGGTCGCGAACGTGTGGACCGTCGTCGGGGCGTTCACCGGGCGGCCTCCATCTCGTCGTGGGTAGGTGTGCTGGCCGGTGTGGACGTGCCGGCCCGCCCGTCCCCGCCGTCGGGCAGGCCGAACTGCTGGAAGGCGATGCGGCGCTCGATCGGGTACGGCTCGCGGCCCGTGACGTTCGCGAGGATCACGGAGTTGCGCCAGGCGCCGAAGCCGAGGTCGGGCGCCGTGACGCCGTGGGTGTGCTCCTCGCCGTTGACCACGTGGATCCGCCCGTCGTCGTCCACGGTGTAGTCGCGGCGCACGGCGTAGCGGCCGCGCGCGTCGAGGTTGACCAGGCCGGGCGCCAGGAAGGCGGGCACCGTGGCGGCGTAGCCCGTGGCGGCGACGATCGCGCGGGTGCGGTGCTCCGCCGTCGTGCCGAGCTGTGCGTGGCGGAGGGTGAGCACGTACTCGCCCTCAGCAGGGTCGAACCGCGCTGCGACCACCTCCGTGTCGGACAGCAGCGTCGTCGGCACCTCCGCGCCCAGCGCGGACTTGCGGTACAGGGTGTCGTAGATGTCGTCGATCAGGTCGCCGCTGATGCCCTTGTAGAGGTTGCGCTGCTCGCGACCCAGCACGTCGCGCTGCTCGATCGGCAGCGACACGTAGTGGTCGGTGTACTCGGGCGACGTCATCTCGAGCGTCAGCTTCGTGTACTCCATCGGGAAGAACCGCGGCGAGCGCGTCACCCAGTCCACGCGGTGCTCCCCCGGCCCGGTGCCGCAGCCCTCCAGCAGGTCGCGGTACACCTCGGCCGCGGACTGCCCGCTGCCGACCACAGTGACCGAGCCGGCCGCGGCGAGCTCCGCGCGGTGCGGCAGGTAGTCGCTCGTGTGCACCACGGGGCCGGCCGTGCCGCCGTGGGTCTCCTCCAGGGCGGCAAGGAAGGCGGGCAGCCGCGGCTGGGTGCCGGTGCCCAGCACGAGGTGCTTGGCACAGTATTTCTCGACGCCGTGGGCAGTCTCCGCCGTCACCTCGAACAGGTAGTCACCTTCGCCGGACGGCCCGCCTGCTCCGGCGGCCGGGTCGGCGACCCGCACCACGCTGGTGACGCGCCGACCCCAGCGCAGCGTCGGGAGCTGCTCGGCCACCCAGCGGCAGTACTGGTCGTACTCCGCGCGCAGCGGGTAGAACGACTCGCGGATGTAGAACGGGTACAGCCGCCCCGTCGCCTTGAGCCACGCCAGGAACGAGTAGGGCGACGTCGGGTCGGCCATCGTCACCAGGTCGGCCAGGAACGGGACCTGCAGCGTGGTGCCCTCGATGAGCATCCCCGCGTGCCAGGAGAAGCCGTCGCGCTGGTCCAGGAAGACGGCGTCGACGTCGGGAAGGGGCTGCGCGAGCGCCGCGAGGCCCAGGTCGAACGGGCCGATGCCGATGCCGAGCAGGTCGTGGACCTTTATCTGGTCGGTGCTCATCGCGTCTCCCCCTCGCCGCGCGCCAGCCGCGGGTGCACGTCCCGGCACGGCGGCTCGTCCGTGTCCGCGAGCGCCTCCCCCGCGAGCAGCCCGTGGGCGGCGGAGCGGACGAGCTCCAGGACGCCGCGGATGTCTGCGAGCGTGGCGTCGGGGTTGAGCAGGGTGAGCTTGAGGCAGGGGCGGCCGTCGATCACGGTCTTGGCGACCAGGGCGCGGCCGGAGTCGAACAGGACGCGCCGCACCTGGGGCACGAGCGCGTCGGCGCGCTCGGGGTCGAGGCCCTCGGGCTCGTAGCGGAACAGGACCGTGGACAGGTCGGTGCCCCCGACGAGACGGAAGTCGGTGTCGCCGGCGAGGTCCTGGTGCACGGCGGCGGCCAGGTCGCACACGGCGTCCACCAGGGCGCCGACGCCGTCCGCCCCGAGGGCGCGCAGCGTGACCCAGAGCTTGAGGGCGTCGAAGCGGCGCGTGGTCTGCAGGGACTTGTCGACCTGGTTGAGGTCGGGGGTCGGCTCCCCGGACTCCTCGGCCGGGTTGAGGTAGTCGGCGTGCCAGGCCACGGGGGCGAGGTCGGGCCGCTCGCGCACGATCAGGGCGCTGGAGGAGACGGGCTGGAAGAACGACTTGTGGAAGTCGACGGTGACGCTGCGGGCGCGCTCGATGCCGTCGAGCAGGTGCCGGCGCGTGGGGCTGACCAGCAGGCCGCAGCCGTAGGCGGCGTCGACGTGCAGCCAGGTGCCGACGGCGTCGCACAGGTCGGCGATCGGGACCAGCGGGTCGATACGGCCGCGGTCGGTGGTGCCGGCGGTCGCGACGACGGCGACCACCGTGTCGCCCGTGCGCTCGATGTCGACGAGGGTCTGGCCGAGGGCGTCCGGGCTCATCCGGCCCTCGGCGTCGGTGCCCACCTCGACCACGGCGTCGTGCGGCAGGCCCAGCAGCAGCGCGGACTTGGCGACGCTGAAGTGGCTCGCGCCCGTGGCGAGGATCCGCATGGCCTCCAGCCGGACGCCGTCGCGGCGGGCGCGCTCCCGGGCCAGGAACAGGGCCTGGAAGTTGGACTGGGTGCCGCCCGAGGTGAAGATGCCGTCGGCGCCGTCGCCGTCCCCGTCCCCACCCTCGTCTCCAGGCAGGGCGAAGCCTATGCGGCCCGCCGTCCACTCGACCAGGCGCCGCTCCATGAGGGTGGCGACCGTGGACTGGTCGTAGGTGTCGACCGAGGTGTTGATCGCGGCGAGCATCGTCTCCGCGCCGACGGCGGGCAGCGCGACCGGGCAGTTGAGGTGCGCGGCGTAGGTGGGTTCGTGGAACCAGATCGCATGCTGCGCATACAGGTCCGCGGCCTCGCGCAGCGCCGCCTGGGTGCCCGAGGGCGGGCCGTCCAGGTCGACGGCGTCCACCAGACCCTGCAGCTCGGAGCGGCTGGCGCCCGAGAACGGCTGCGTCACGGACGTGAGCCGGACGGCGATGTCGTCGGCGACCGCGCGGACGGTGTCCGCATAGGTGCTCGCGGTGGCCCCGCGCAGCAGCGCGGTCGTGTCGTGGCTCGAACCCGAGGGTGCGGTGGGCACTGGCTGCGTCACTGCGGGCAGGTGTGAGGGCATGCGGAAGGCTCCTCGTGCAGGCGAAAGGAACGCCGCCCGGACCGGACGGCGTGGCGCGACTTAGGTTTGCCTGACCTAACTTAATCCTTCGGGCACCCGCGTCAAGCCACGCGGGGAACCCGGTACGTGGCGCCCGTCACTCCGCCGGCGGCACGACCGCCACCGGACAGGGCGCGTGGTAGATCAGGGCCTGGCTGGTGGAGCCCAGCAGCAGGCCACGAAACCCGCCGCGCCCGCGTGACCCCACCACGACGAGCCGGGCGCCCTCGGCCCGGTCGAGCAGGGCAGCGGTGGGACCGTCCGGGGCGACGACCCGCTCGACGCGGACGTCCGGGTGGTCCGCCCGGGCGTCGGCGAGCCAGCGGTCCAGGGCCTGGGCGCCGTGCTCCTGCACGGCCTGGTCCTGCACGGCCTGATC
Source organism: Promicromonospora sp. NPDC060204 (assembly GCF_042728455.1). Classification (NCBI taxonomy): domain Bacteria; kingdom Bacillati; phylum Actinomycetota; class Actinomycetes; order Micrococcales; family Promicromonosporaceae; genus Promicromonospora; species Promicromonospora sp. NPDC060204. Next base: position 6,398 of record NZ_JBHWZO010000107.1, on the reverse strand, counting down.
CTGCACGCTCTGATCCTGCACGCTCTGATCCTGCACAGCCTGGTCCGGGGACTCCCGTCGGCCGAGGGCCGGCGCCGGCGCGTCGCGCCATGCGTGCACGGCGACCAGGGGTGCGCCGCGGAGGGCGGCGGCGTCGAAGGCGAAGCGGATCGCCTCCCGGCTCGTGGGCGACCCGTCGACGCCGACCACCACCGGTCCCTCCTGGGCGGACGCCGCGCCCTGGCCCCGCACCACCACGACCGGGCAGTGCCCGTGCGTGGCCACGGCCACCGCGATGGAGCCCACCAGCAGCCCGGTGAACCCGCCGAGCCCGCGCGAACCCAGCACGACCAGTCCGGCCGTCGCCGACCTGCCCACGAGCTGCCCCGCCACCGAGCCGATGGCCAGCCGCGTGGTGACCGGGACGTCGGGCGCCTCCTGCGCGGCGGCCGCGGCGGCGTCGTCGAGCCACTGCGTGCCCTGTGCGATCAGCGCGTCCTCGTACGACCCGAGCATGGCGGCATGCGGGACACCGGGAGGAACCGGCGTCCACACGCTGACGAGGACCAGCGGCGCGCCGCGCCGGGCGGCCTCGCGCGCTGCCCAGCGCACGGCCTCCGTGGCCGAGTCCGAGCCGTCCACGCCCACCAGGACCGGGAGGTCTCTCGTCTCGCTCATACGCGCCATCGTGACACCGGATCGCGGTCCGGGCAGGTCAGGGAAGGGCTCCCGCCACGACCAGCGCCGCGGGAGCGAGCGCGCTCGCGCCGTCCTCGAGGTCCCACAGGGCGTTCTGGAGCAGCCGCCCGAGCGTCCAGCCGGTCGCCCGCTCTCGGTCGAGCTCGAGCACCTCCGTGAGCTGGTCGAACCTCCGGCGCACCACACGCCCTGGGTCACCGCCGGCGACGACCTCGCCCCACCGGCTGTCCAGCGCCGGCCACAGGTCGAAGCCGGGGTCACCCACGAGCGGCTCCGGGTCGATCGCGAGCCATGGCTCCCGCTGCGCGGCGAGGACGTTGTCGTGGTGCAGGTCCCAGTGCAGCATCCGGTCGCCGGGTTCGCCCACCAGCTCCGCCACGACCGAGGCCCAGTCCCGCAGGACACGCCGCTCGGCCGGATCGGCCAGACCGGCGACGGCTCGCGGGACCTGCTCCAGCATCGTCGAGGCGACGTCGCCGAGATGTGGCAGGCCGGGCGCCGCCGGGACCGCGAGCAGCCGCGCGTGCAGCTCGCCGAGGAGCTGGGTCGCCACGGTGTCGTCCTCGACCGAGGCGAGCGTGCGGGCGCCGTCCAGACGCTCCAGCAGCATCGTGCCGGTGCCGGGATCGTGGTCGAGCAGCCGCACCATCCCCCGCCCGTCCCAGGCCTGCAGCCCGGCCAGCGCGGCGGCGGTCTCGGCGCGGGGCAGCTGCAGCCTGACGACGGCGCGCGCGCCGTCCTTCCCGACGACGGGCACCACGAGCGATGCCGCTCCCGAGCGGGGCGCGTCGTCCCGCCGCAGCTCCCAGCGGTCCAGCACCTCGGCGACCAGGGCCGGGAGCGCCGCGATCCATGCCCGGCCCGCCTCGCCGAAGCCCGTGGCATACGACGCCGCGAGGGCCGGCGGGATCTCGACCTCCTGGGCCGGGCTCACCTCGTGTGCCGGGCTCACCTCCTGTCCCGGGCTCACGCAGCCCCCACCGCCATGCCGCGCCACGCGACCCGGATGCCCTCGCGGCAGCGGGCCAGCGCCTCCGGGTCGTCCAGGGTCACGCCGCGCACCACGAACTGGTAGTAGAAGACGCCGTTGACCAGGTCGATGCAGGCGTCGACGTCGATGTCGGGGCGCAGCAGGCCGCGCTCGATCCCGGCCCGCAGCACCGCGACCATGCCGCCGCGCCGCCGCGAGACGTGCGACCGCCAGTACGCCTGGGCGAGCTTGCGGTCCGTCATCGCAAGCCGCATGCGCAGCCGGAACCGCTCCTCGGAGTAGGTCTCGCGCGTCGCGGAGGACGAGGTCGTGTACGCGTCGAGCACGTTCTGCAGGAGGTCGCCCTCCAGGGGGATGGTGTGCGGCGTGCGGCCCCGGTCCAGGGCCGTCGCGACCAGGTCGGTCATGCTGGGCCACCGCCGGTAGATCGCCGCGCGGCTGACGCCGCTGCGCTCCACGACCCGGCTCACCGTGATCTCCTCGCCGCGCTCCAGGAGCTCGACGGCGGCGTCCACGATCCGCTCGTCGTGCCCCTGGGCGCGCGGACGGCCGGGGCCGCGCGGGATGTCGTCAGCCACCTACGCGGTGCCCGCAGCCGTGCCCGGCGCAGTGCCCGTGCCGGAGCCCGCGAGCGCCCGGGACCGCAGCTGGGCGACGAGCCCGTCGGTGAGCCCCGCGGCGCGCAGCGGCGCCAGCGGGTCGCCGTGCCGCTCGGTGAGCGCCGCGAACAGCTCCTGCATGGGCGCCGGCGAGAACTCCGTGCTGACGGCGGCCAGGGCCGCGGCGTCGAGCTCGATGCCGAACCGGCTCATCAGCGGCCGCATCACGGGCGAGATGCGCGCCATGATCGCGGCGGAGTTCTCGCCGGTGCGCACGTAGTCGGCGACGATGTCGTCCTGGTCGGCGCCGAGCGCGAGCAGCAGCGACGCGGCGAGCACGCCCGTGCGGTCCTGGCCGGCGGCGCAGTGGAACGCGACGGCGCCCGGCGCGTGGGCGATGATCGCGAGGGCCGTGACGATCTGCGGGGCGGCGCCCTCGTACATCCGCAGGTACATCCGGCCGAATTTGGTCTGGTCCATCATCTCGGCGACCGGGTGCGCCCCGGCGTCCCCGGCGGCCGCGCCGATGTCGGCCAGCAGGGGCACGTGGTGGTAGCTCACGTTCGAGTGCGCGCCGAGCGGGCCGCGGCCGGTCACGCCGAGCTCGTCGGTCGAGCGCAGGTCGATGATCGCCCGCACGCCGCCGTCGACCAGGCCGCGGGCGACGTCGTCCGGCACGAGGGCGAGGTCGTCGGCACGGAGGGCGAAGCCCTCCCGGACGACGCCGCCCGCGACGGGGATGCCGCCCAGGTCGCGCAGGTTGACGGGGGCGCTGAGCGTGAGCGCGGGGGTGGTGGTCATGTGATCTTCCTTCGGATGACGGCGCTGGCCTGGTCGATGACCGTGACCAGCACGATGATGCAGATGACTATCGCGCTGAGATGACCGTAGTCGTACATGCGCATGGCCGTGGTCAGCTCCAGGCCGATGCCGCCGGCGCCGACCAGGCCGAGGATGGTCGCGCCCCGCACGTTGCCCTCGAAGAGCAGCAGCGTGTACGAGACCAGCAGCGGCCCGGCCTGGGGCAGCACGCCGTACTGGACGACCTGCCGCCGGGAGGCGCCGACCGCGCGCACGGCGGTCACCGGGCCGTCGTCGACGGCCTCCATGGCCTCCGCGAAGACCTTGCCGATGGAGCCGATCGAGCCGACGGTCATGGCGAGGATGCCGGCGAACGGCCCCAGCCCCACGGCGGAGACGAACATCAGCGCGAACACGAGGTCGGGCAGGGAGCGGATCACGTTCATGACCCACCGTGTCGGGTAGTACAGCCAGCGCGGGGCGATGTTCGACGCCGCGCCGAAGGCGACCACCAGCGAGAGGACGGCGCCGAGCACGGTGCCCACGATCGCCATCTGCAGCGTCTCCACCAGCAGCTCGACGATGGTGCCGAACTTGTCCCAGGTGGGCGGGAAGAGCCGCAGCAGGAAGTCGCCCATGTTCACGGTGCCCTCGCCGAGCTTCGCGAAGTCGAACTCCGCGCCGACGAACGACCACACCAGCAGGACGGCGGCGACCGGCAGGCCGAGCAGGAACCGCGCGCGGGGCACGTTGACCGCGCGCTCCAGGCGGGCGCGGGTGCGCGGGTCGAGCTGCGGCTCCGGCGTGGACCGGCTGCTCCGGCGACGCCGGGGCGTGGTCGGGGCCGCGGGATCAGACGAGATCGTCGACACGGTGGGTCTCCTTCCTGTCGTCGTGGGCGGCGTGGTCGTGGGCGTCGTCGTGGGCCTCGTCGTGTGACTCGTCGTCGTGTGCCTCCTCGTCGTAGAGCACGTCGAGCGCCGCGGCGTCGAGCCGGTCGGTCGGCGCCGAGACGAGCACCTTGCCGTGGCGCAGGCCCACGATGCGGTCGGAGTGCTCCAGCGCGAGCGGCAGCACGTGCAGGCTGACGAGCACGGGGATCCCGTCCTGGTGCGCGATCTCGCGCAGCAGCTCCAGCACGGCGTGCGACATCCTCGGGTCGAGCGAGGCGACGGGTTCGTCGGCGAGGATGATCCGCGGCTCCTGCATGAGCGCGCGGGCGATCGCGACGCGCTGCTGCTGCCCGCCCGAGAGGGAGCGCGCCTGCTCGGTGGCCTTGTGGGCGATGCCGACGCGGTCGAGCAGCTCCAGTGCGCGCCGGCGGTGCGCGCCGGAGAACCCGCCGGCGAGGTTGAGCGGGCCGGCGTCGTGCAGCGCCCCGGTCAGCACGTTGGTGAGCACGCTGAGCCGGCCGACGAGGTTGAACTGCTGGAACACCTGGCCGGCCGAGGCGCGCACGTCGCGCAGCCGGCGGCGCGGGAGGCGCGTCAGGTCGTGCCCGACGACGTGCGCCGATCCGCCGGTGATCGGCGCGAAGCCCGTGAGGCTGCGCATCAGGGTCGACTTGCCGGAGCCGGACGAGCCGAGGAGCGCGACCATCTCGCCCGGGAACAGGTCGAGGTCGACGCCGTCGAGCACGAGGGGGCCGTCGCCGTAGGCGACCCGCAGGTCGCGCACCGAGACGAGTGCTGGGCCGGTCATGCTCAGCCCAGGTCCGAGATGTCGACGTCGGCGATCGCGGCGATGTCGACGAAGGGCTGGAAGATCGACGGGTCGGGGTCGACGATCGGCTCGGTGCCCTGCATCGCCTCGAACATCGCGCCGAGGGCGTCGGCGTTCTCCTCGACGAACACCTTCGGCAGGACCTGCTTCAGCAGCTCACTCTTGTCGTCGGCGAGCTCCTGGTCGGCGAGCACGGTGACGGCAACCGGCATCGACGCGCTCTCGCCGATCGAGCGGGTCTCGCCCTTCTCGAACGGGAACATCGGGTCGCCCAGACCCGCCATCGCCGGGAAGATCGTGGACGTGCAGGCCACGTCGACCTGGCCCTCCTTGAGGGCGGTGAAGCTCATGTCGTGCCCGCCGCTGAACATCGGGGTGTAGTCGGCGTCCTGCTCCAGGCCGGCGTCGTGCAGCATGGCCACCGGCATGAAGTAGCCGCTGCTGGACGCCGGGTCGGCGAAGGCGACCACCGTGTCGGGCATGATGTCGTCGAGCGACTCCAGGGGCGAGCCGTCGAGCACGAGGCAGGTCGAGACCGGGTCGTCATTGCCCGGCCACGCGACCAGCGAGTCGACCTCCCCTGTGTTGACCGCGAGGGCCGACGGGAAGCCGCTCATGAAGCCGATGTCGACGTGGTGGTTGCGCAGGGCCTCGACGACGGCCGTGTAGTCGGGCACGTCGACGATCTCGACGTCGCGGCCGGTCTCGGCCTCGACCAGGCCGGCGAACGCCTCGATGGGGTTCTCGGCGCCTGGGTCGTCGCCGAGCGGGGTGGTGGCGAACGTGATGGGTGCGTCGGGGTCCGACGCCGCGGCGTCGGCGGAGGCAGTGCCGGAGCAGCCGCTGAGCAGGAGGGTGGTGCCGAGGGTGAGCAGGCCCAGAGCCGGGAGTGCGCGGGGGCGCATGGGCGTTCCTTTCGGGAGGCCGACCGGTGGCCGGCGGGATATCGCGACTGGCGATATCGATATGGAACTCCCCGCAGATGGCCGTGAATTACGAGACCGCGGTCCTGTAACGGAAGCCCGGATGAAGATCGGGTGTCCGGACACGGAACGTGGTGGTCGCCCGTGTCGGCGGCGGGCCGGCGGAACGTCGGCGGCTCACCCGACGGCGGCTCAGAACGGCGGGTCGCCGGGCCCGGACGGAGCGTCGGTGCCGGCGGTGGGTGCATGTCCGGTCTCGGTGTAGGCGCGGGGCAGCCGACGTCCGGCCAGGGCACGCAGCGTCAGGTCCTGGCTGGTGCCCGGGTCGACCTGGTCCAGGTCGACCCCGGTGTCCAGCACCGACGGTCGCCGAACGTGCGCTCTGCCCGCGGGCGTGGTCCAGGTCGTGACGCCCGAGACCGGATCACGCTCGACACCCCATCCCGCGTGCGTCTTGAGCAGGTGGTGCCGACGGCACAGGGCATGCAGGTTCCACGCGTTGGTCTGGCCACGCGCACCGCCACCCCCATCCCCGGCAGCGGCGCCGTCGTCGCGGTCGCGGTCGTGGTCGAACGGCTCGATATGGTCGAGGTCGCATGTCGTCGCCGGGGTGTCGCACCCGACGAACGTGCAGGTCCCGTCCCTGGCCTCCACCGCTGCGCGAAGCACCTTGCCCGGCGTGTA
>NZ_JBHWZO010000106.1:0-19898 GCF_042728455.1 Promicromonospora sp. NPDC060204 | reverse complement strand
CAGCCGGCTGAAAGCGAAGAAACCAGGGCCTCAAAGGGGAGAGAGCTCAAAGGCGTGAGTGAGGGTCAGATGCCCAGGTTGAGGTCCTTGACCGGGACCGGGGCGCCCGTCTCCAGCGAGCGGTTGCCCGCGTAGCCCACCGACGACGCGCGGACGCCGTCGACGTAGCCGGCCGCGCGGGCCAGCGGGTCGGGCTCGGCCGACGGCTTGAAGACGTCGGCCAGCAGCAGCGCGTCGCCGCCGCCGTGCCCGCCGCCGCCGCGCACGATCGGCCGCTCCTCGGCGCGCTCCCAGTGCCGCTGCACCACGAGCCGCTCGCCGATGGGCCGCACCAGGTCCTCCTCGAACACCTCGGTCGCGCTCGGGTCGAGGATCGCGGCCTTGTCGCCGAACTCCACCGAGCCGCGCTCGGTGACCTCCAGCTCCGCCCGGCCGCGCGTGCCGTTGACCACCACGCGGTAGCCCTCCCACGGCGCGTGCGCGGTGAGCGAGTAGGTGAGCAGCGCGCCGCCCTCGTACTCGACGACGAGCCCGAGCGTGTCCTCGGTGGTGATGCCCGCGTCGAACACCGAGCGGTTGCGCACGTAGCCGTCGACCGCCTGGGCCTCGGGTCCGTACAGGGTGGACAGCCACTCGTTGTTCTCGACCGAGAGCTGCCACGGGTCGATGCCGCGCTCGTTCAGGGCGCGCTCGCCGGCCGTGGGCTCGTAGCCGGACTCGTGCGCGCCGTCGTCGCCGTAGAACCGCCGGCCGCCCGTGGCGAAGACGCGCTGCGGCACACCGTCGATCCACCAGTTGACCAGGTCGAAGTGGTGGCTCGACTTGTGCACCAGCAGGCCGCCGTTGTTCACCTTCTCGCGGTGCCAGCGGCGGAAGTAGTCGGCGCCATGCACGGTGTCCAGCGCCCAGTCGAAGTGGACCGACAGCACCCGCCCGATCTCGCCGCTCGCGATCACCTCGCGCAGCGCGCTGTTGCGGGGCGAGTAGCGGTAGTTGAACGTCGTGACCAGGTCGCGGCCCGTCTCGGCCACGGCGTCCACGATCTGCCGGGCCTGGTCGGCGTGCGCGGCGATGGGCTTCTCCACGACCACGTCGGCGCCGGCCCGCAGGGCGCGGGTCACGAGGTCGCCGTGCGTGCGGTCGACCGACGTGACGATCACGCGGTCCACGGACTGCTCCGCGATCGCCTTCTCCAGGTCGTCCGGCCCGTACACGGGGCGGGCGCCGCCGAACGCGGCAGCGACGCGCGCCTCGTAGGCCGCGGCGCGCACGGGGTTGGGCTCGACCCAGGCGACGATCTCGCCGTCGGGCGCGTGGGTGCCGATCAGGGCGTCGACGTACATGGACGCGCGGTGCCCCGTCCCCACCACCGCGTAGCGGCGGCGCCCCTCGGGCAGCGGGCCCGACGGCGGCACGGGCTCTTGGGTCGGACCGGTGATCGGCTCGGTGGTCGGCTCAGTGGTCGGCTCGGGCATCGGTGGAGAGCTCCTTCGGTCGTCGTCGACGTCGGGTGGATGGGATTGAAACGATACGACGCCGGGAAAGCGCTGTCCATGCCCTCCGCCGGGTAACCGGGCCGACTCACCGCTCCGGCGTGATCACCACCTGGCCGGCCCACGCGAACCCGCCGCCGAACCCGAACAGCAGCGCGGGCGCACCCGCCGGGATCCGGCCCGCGTGCCACCACTTGGACAGCCCGAGGGGGATCGACGCCGCCGAGGTGTTGCCCGACTCGGTGATGTCCGTGACGACGACCTTGCCCTCCAGGCCGAGCGCCTTGGCCAGGGGCTCGATGATCCGCAGGTTCGCCTGGTGCGCCACGAGCACCTCGATGTCGTCGAGGCTCAGCCCGGACGCCGCCACGACGTCCCGCGCCCGGTCCGCGGCGCGCGTGATGGCCCACTTGAACACCGAGCGGCCGTCCTGCTGGAACTTCACCTCCGGCGCCTCGATGCGCACCGCGGGCGTGAGCTCCGGCTCGGTGCCCCACACCACGGGCCCGACGGCGGGCGTGTCCGTCGCCTGGAGCACCACTGCGCCGGCGCCGTCCGCCGTGAGGATGCACGTCGAGCGGTCGGTCCAGTCGGTGTACGCGGTGAGCTTCTCCGCGCCGATCACCAGCGCCGTGCGCGCCGACCCGGTGCGGATCGCCTGGTCGGCCACGCCGACCCCGTGCGCGAACCCGGAGCACGCCACGTTGAGGTCCAGCGCCGCCGGGCCCACGACGTCACGCAGGTCCGGCGCCTCCTCGCCCTCCGGCGTCGAGGCGCCGGGCTGGACGCCCGTGTGCAGCGCATAGGCCACCCGGCCGGCCGTGTTGGGCGACCGGTCGTCGTTGGTAGCCGTCGCGACGATCACCAGGTCGACGGCGTCGGCGGTCAGGCCGGCGTCGGCCAGCGCGTGCTCCGCCGCGGCGGTCGCCATCTGGGCGACGGTGACGTCGTCCGCCGCCACGTGCCGCGTGACGATGCCGGTGCGCGACCGGATCCACTCGTCGTTGGTCTCGACCCGCTGGGCGATGTCGTCGTTCGTCAGCGTCTGCGGTGGCTGGTGGTGCCCCAGACCGACGATGCGGGAGCCGGCGGCGCCGGACGGGAGCGTGAGAGCGGTAGCCATGAGGTCAACGTAGCGCGCCGAGGTCGAACGGCTCCATGACGGCCCCGGCGGCGAGCGCCCTCGCGGCCCGGGCCACGCGCTCCTCGGCGCCGGGTCCGGTGGCCGGCACCTCGCGCACCTCGCGGAAGGCCCCGCGCAGCTGGGAGTCGTACCGCTCCCCCATCGCCGCGTTGCGCCCCTTGTAGGTCCACGCGATGAGGTTGGCCAGGGCGAACCGCGGACCGCACGAGCGGCAGGACATGATGCCCGGGGGCCGCCGGAACCGGGTGCTCCGGTGACCGGCCGGGCACGTGCCCACCCACGGCCCGTCGATCGACGGCGCCGACGGGTCCACGCAGCGCAGCCCCGAGCACCCGATCCGCACCGCGACCTCGCGCCACGCCGGACCGTGCTTCGCCTTGGGACCCGCGAGCGCGTGCGCCACCTCGTGCAGGATCGTGTCCCGCACCTCCCGCTCGTCGTGGATGCGGGTGAGCGGGGCGGACAGGCTGATGCGTCGTTTGCCGTAGCTGCACATCCCGGCGCGCCGGACGGCGTCGTCGAACTCGAACGTCCAGGCCTTCAATCCGTGCTGGTCCATCAGGTCACGCGCGAGGCGCGAGGCGGCGACAAGGTTCATGGGTACCCCTGCGGTGGTCGTTCAACGGTCAGATCGCGTCCGGCTGCACCGGACGCGATCGAACCTACGGGCTCTCACCCACACGCACGTGAAGTTATCCACAACCCAGCGTCACAAGGCGGACCTGTCAGGCATCGCTCCCCGAGGCGCCCTCGGCCGGGTCGGCCGGCGGGATCGGGAAGTTCGTCCGGAACACGTTCGACGGATCGTAGACCGCCTTGACCTCCCGCAGCCGCGTGAGCGTGGGCTCCGGGAACGCCTCCAGCAGCCGCTCGGGCCGGCTGTCGGTGTCGAAGGACAGGTACGAGCCGTCCATCACGGACCCGATCTCGGCGTCCCACGCCTGGTTGAGCCGGTCCTGGTTCGAGCCCAGGGCCGAGAGCGCGAAGTTCTGGTGCCGGTGCGCGTACGCCGTGGCGTCCGGCGCGACGTCGTTCCCCGCCCCGCCCGTGGCCCGGATCGACGTGAAGTACGACTCCCCGGTGCCCAGCAGGCGCTCGATCGCCCGGCTGGTGCCCTGGTCCAGGTGCGTCAGCAGGCCGGACCGCGCCGACGGGTCGCCGCCGCCGGAGTGGTGGGCGTCCTCCTTGCGCACCACGCCCGAGTACGGCAGGAGCTGCGCCTGGTGCCCCAGCAGCGGGCCGGCGTCGGCCAGCAGCTCGAGCTGGGCGACCGCCTCGTCCGGGTCGGCGTCGGCGCCCTCGGCCGCGAACACGGTCAGGAGCTGCGCCATCGGCGTCTGGCCGCGCCGTCCGCCGCCCACGATCATGAACGACGTGAGCCCGCGCGGCGCCGCCTCGACCGTCGCGCCCCAGCGCTCCAGCAGGCCGGCCGTGTCGGTGGCGTCGAGCGTCATCTGCGAGAAGACCACGGCGCCCACGGCGCCGGCCTCGATCTCGATCCAGGTGACCACGCCCATGTTGCCGCCCGCGCCGCGCAGCGCCCAGAACAGGTCAGGGTGCTCGTCGCGCGACGCGTGCAGCACGCGTCCGTCGGCCGTGACGACCTCCGCGGCCACCACGTGGTCGATCGTCAGGCCCTGCAGCCGGCCCAGGAACCCGATGCCGCCGGTGGTGGCGAGCCCGCCGACGCCCACGCCGCCGTAGTCGCCCGACGTGATGGCCCAGCCGCGCGGGGCCAGCACCTCCGCGACCTCGCCCCAGGTGGCCCCGGCGCCGATCCGCACCCGCCGCGTGGCCTCGTCGACGACCTCGACCGAGCGCATCCGGCTCAGGCTGAGCACCACGCCGCCGTCGTTCGTGGAACGGCCGGAGATGCCGTGCCCCGCGGAGCGGACGGCGAACTCGACGTCCTGCTTCTGCACCCAGGCCAGCCCCGCCGCGACCTCGTCGACGCCCTGCGGCCGCAGCACCAGGCCCGGCGCTCCGGACCGGAGGTAGTTGTGCCGTACCGCGCCGTACTCGCGGTCGCCGGGCTCCACGGCGTGCGCCGCGAGCTCCGGCGGGAGCGAGCCGTAGTCGATCCCGTCGCGGCGCGCGGCCAGCGCCGTCGCGCCCCGGCGGGCCGCCGCCGGCGCCGTCCCCGCGGAGCGCCGCTCCGCCGCCACGGCCTCCCGGACGGCGGGCGCGACCTCTTCCGCGAACGCGCGGATCTGGTCCGGGTCGTCGCCCATCGCGATGAACCCGCTGACGCCGTCCTCCAGCGCCATGAGCGTGAGCTCCTCGACCCACTGGTCCGCGGGACCCTGGAGCGGCCCGGTGGAGCGGTCGGTGATGGACCCGCCGAGGTTCAGCAGCCGGCGGATCTCGCTCGGCGAGCGCCCGGCCTCCTCGGCCGCCTCGTCGATGGTCGCGTTGCCGCGCGCCAGGTCGCCGTCCTTGAAGTAGGGCAGCGAGGGCAGCCAGCCGTCGGCCTTGGCGCCGGTGAGCCGGAGCATGCGCTTCTTGTACGCCCCGAGCCAGATCGGGATGTCGTGGGCGGGGGCCGGGCCGCGCTTGGCACCGTCGACGTGGTGGAACTGCCCGGGCACCCGCAGCGGCGTGCGGTTCCCGGCGTCCCAGATGCCGCGCATGATCTCGATGCCCTCCTCGAGGGCGGTGACGCCCTCGCCGGGGGTCAGACGCTTGGTGCCCATCGCGACCATCGCGTCCCAGAAGCCGCCCGTGCCCACACCCATCTCGAACCGTCCGCCGCTGAGCAGGTCGAGGCTCGCGGCCGCGCGCGCCAGGTGGGCGGGCGGGCGCATGCCCAGGTTGAGCACGTTCCCGGAGAGGTGGATGCGCTCGGTCTGCGCGGCGACCCACGACAGGAGCGTCCAGGTGTCCAGGAACGACGGCTGGTACGGGTGGTCCTGGAACGTGACCAGGTCCAGGCCCAGCTGCTCGGAGAGCTGGGCGAGCCGCACGGGAACCTGCGGGTCGCCGTTGGACGGGGTGATGAAGGTGCCGAAGAGCAGGTCGTGCCCGTAGTCGGTCATGCGTGCGGTGTCCCTCGTGTCGCTCTGCGCCTGCCACGCCTCGCGGCAGATCGTCTGTCTAGCAGACGATATTACTCACAACTCTTCTGGTTCGCTGCACATTCCCCTAGGATGGGCGCATGAGCACCGCGCCCACCGAGACCCGCACGGGCCAGCACTCCCTGTTCGGCTGGTCCCTCGCCGCGCTCCTGCGCGAGTGGAGCGCCCGCGTCGACGCCGCCGCGGACGACCTGCCCCAGGGCACGCGCGGCTACCAGCTGCTCACCGCCGTGGTGCACGGCGACCTGCCCAGCCAGGCCGCGCTCGCCGCCTCGCTCGGCATCGACCGCACGGTGATGACCTACCTGCTCGACGCCTTCGAGGGCTGCGGGCTGGTCGAGCGGCAGCAGGACCCGGCCGACCGGCGCGCGCGCCGCATCGTCGCGACGGACCGGGGCCTGGAGGTGCTCGCCGCGATGGATGCGCGCGTGGCCGCCGCGGAGGAGGAGCTGCTCTCCGGACTCGAGCCGGCGCAGCGCGCGGTGCTCCGCGAGCTGCTGGAGCGCGCCGCCACGGGTACCGGGCCGGACCACGACCCGTGCCGCACGGTGGTCCAGGCGACCCGCCCGGAATGACCCCGTTCCACCCCTCGATCACCTCTTGAAGCGGACATAACCGATCCCCGCTAAGCGCTTGACCGGATCTCGAACTAGCCTCCGCTGAGGGACGACGTCAGGGGGCGGACGGTTGACCCAGGCTGTGGCACCCCTCTGCGACCGTACGGAGGGGACCAAGGATGACGGAAGCGCCACCCGAACGCCGTCGGGCTGGGATGTCCATCCTGTCGAAGCTGCTCGCCATGCTGCTGGGAGTCAGCCTGCTGTCGGCGCTCGTGGCCGGGATCGTCGGGTACCGCAACGGCAGCGACTCGCTCCGCGCCGCGGCGATCGAGCGGATGATCGAGGTGCGCGAGTCCCGCGCCCGCGAGATCGAGGCGTACATGGACGGCCTGCGGCACACGATCATCCTGGACAGCCGCGGCATCGCGGCGCAGGCGGTCCCCGAGCTGCACGACGCGTTCCGCGAGCTCGACGAGCAGCCCGCGTCGGCGTCCGAGAAGGCGGCCGTGCGCGCGTACTACGAGCAGAGCTTCGTGCCGGAGCTGGAGGCCCGGCAGGGCGGCGAGGCGGACGTCGAGGCGCTGCTGCCGACGTCGGACGCCGCCTGGCACCTCCAGGCGAGCTACACGGCCGCGGACACGGACTGGGACGCCCGGCTGGCCACCGACGACGCGGGCGACGGCAGCGCCTGGTCGGCCGCCCACGCGAAGTACCACGACTTCTTCCGCGAGACGGTGGCGCAGAAGGGGTACGAGGACATCCTGCTGCTCGACGAGGACGGCACCGTCATCTACTCGGCCTACAAGGGGGTGGACCTCGGCACGAACGTGCTCACCGGCCCCCACGCCGGCGGGGCGCTCCAGGACGTGTTCGAGCAGGCCGCCCGCGCGACCAGCGTGGACACCATGGCGATCAGCGACCTGGACCGGTACACACCGTCCGAGGGGCGGCCGACGATGTTCGCGGCGTCGCCGGTGGGCTCGGGCGGCCAGGCGGACGGTGTGCTCGTCTACCAGGTCCCGATGGACGAGGTGGACGGCATCATGACGTCCGACGGCGCCTGGGCGGCCACCGGCCTGGGACGGACGGGCGAGACCTATCTGGCCGGCCCGGACCGCCTGATGCGCTCCGTCTCCCGCGGGCTGCTCGAGGACCCGGAGGAGTACCGCCGGCAGGTCGTCGCGAACGGAACACCTCGGGAGACCGCCGACCGGCAGGTGGCCGTCACGGGGTCGGTGCTGCTGCAGCCCGTCGACTCGTACGCGGTGGACGAGGCGCTACGGGGCCGCTCCGGCACCGGCGTGAGCACGGACTACCGCGGGCACGAGACGCTCGCCGCGTGGATGCCGCTGGACATCCCGGGCCTGCAGTGGGTGCTCGTGGCGGAGCTGGACACGTCCGAGGCGTTCGAGCCGGTGCGGGACTTCACGCGCAACCTGCTGATCAGCGTCGCCCTCCTGGTCCTGCTGGTGTCGCTCGCCTCGCTGCTGCTGGCCCAGGTGTTCGTGCGGCCGGTGCGGCACCTGGTGGCGGGGGTCAGGGAGGTGGCGGCCGGCAACCTCGACGCGCGGGTCGCGGAGACGAGCCGGGACGAGTTCGGTGAGCTCGCCGGCGCGTTCAACGACATGGCCAGGTCGCTGCAGACCAAGGCGGACCTCCTGGACGAGCAGCAGGCCGAGTACGAGCGACTGCTGCACACCCTCATGCCGGAGGCCGTCGCCCGGCGCTACCAGGACGGCGAGGAGACCATCACGGAGTCGCACACGGACGTGACGGTCGTGTACGCCGAGGTGGTGGGGCTCGACGACCTCACCCGGGGCATGTCGTCGGACGAGGAGCTGGAGACCGTGAACCTCCTGGTCCGCGGGTTCGACGAGGCCGCGGAACGGCTCGGCGTGGAGAAGGTGCGCACCCTGCGCTCGGGGTACCTGGCGAGCTGCGGGCTGGTGGTGCCCCGGGTGGACAGCGCGCGGCGCTCCCTGGAGTTCGTCCGCGAGATGCAGCAGGTCGTCGCGGCGTTCGACGCGCAGCACGACGCCGCCCTGGCGCTGCGCGCCGGGCTGGACACCGGCACGGTGACCAGCGGGCTCGTGGGCCGCCAGAACGTGTACGACCTGTGGGGCGACGCGGTGAACCTGGCGTTCAGCCTGCCGCGGGCCAGCGACCGGCCGGGCGTCTTCATCTCGGCGGCCGTCCACGACCGGCTGCGCGACCAGTACTCCTTCCGAAAGTCCGGCACCGTGGAGACCGAGTCCGGTCCGGAGCCGGTCTGGGAGCTGGAGGAGGCCCGCCGTGGCTGACCTCACCGCACAGCCCTGGTTCTGGTGGGCGCTCGGCGTCACGGTCGGCCTGCCGGTGGTGCTGCTCGCGCTCACCGAGCTGCACGCGGCCCTCGTGCGCCGGGGCAGCGCTGCCGCCCGGCCCGTCGCGTTCCTGCGCACCTTCGTGGTCCCCGCCGTGGCGCTCCTGCTGCTGGTGACCCAGGCGTCGCAGATCTCGGCCGAGGTCACGTGGGTGCGGGTCATCGCCACCGTGGCGGGCCTGCTGGTGCTCCTCGTGGTGCTCTCCGGCTTCAACGTGGCGCTCTTCAGCAACGCCCGGGAGGGCTCGTGGCGCGCCCGGATCCCCTCGATCTTCGTCGACATCGTCCGCGTCGGGGTCGTGGTCGTGGGTCTCGCGGTGCTCTTCTCGTGGGTCTGGGGCGCCGACGTCGGCGGCCTGTTCACCGCGCTCGGCGTCACCTCGATCGTGCTCGGCCTCGCGCTCCAGAACGCCGCGGGCTCGATCATCTCGGGCCTGCTGCTCCTGTTCGAGCAGCCGTTCCGCATCGGCGACTGGCTGGACACGGGCTCGACCCGCGGCCGGGTCGTCGAGGTGAACTGGCGCGCGGTGCACATCGAGACGGGCGACGGCATCCGCGTGGTGCCGAACGCCTCCCTCGCGGGCGCCGAGTTCACGAACCTGAGCGTGCCGAGCACCGAGCACACCGACAGCCTCACCGTCACGTTCGCCACCGCCGACCCGCCCGACCGCGTGCGCACGGTCCTGTTGCGTACGGCCGACCGGCTCCCGGCGCTCGCGTCCGGCGCGCGGCCGGCCGTCGCCGTGCTCGGCGCCGGGAGCTACGAGGTGGCGCTGCCGCTGCCCACCGTCACCGCCGTCGGCGCGACGCGCTCCCTGTTCCTCGGGTCGCTCTGGTACGCCGCCCGGCGGGAGGGGCTGCACCTGGACGGCGACGACGGGTGGGGCACCCCGTTGCCGACCGGCGCCGACGCGCTGGGCCGGCTCGCGCCCGTGCTCCGGCTCGATGACGAGCAGGTGGCCGCGTTCGCGGACGCCGTGTCCGTGGAGCGGTTCGGCGACGGCGAGGTGACGCAGCCGTCCGGCGCCGTCCCCGATGCGATGGGCGTGCTGCTCGACGGCGCCGGCTACCTCGCGCTGCCCGCGCCGGCCGGCGAGACGCGGTCCGTGCTGGAGCTGGGCACGGGCGACCTCCTGAGCCCGACGGCGCTGACCCGGGAGCCGGCCGCGCTCGTCGCGGTCTCGGTGGGCGAGTCCACGGTGGTGCGGATCCCGGTCGACACCGTGCGGGAGATGGTGCGGCAGCGCCCCGACCTGGCCCGCGACGTCGGCGCCGAGATCGACCGGCGGCGCGAGGCCGCCGGGCTGGGCGGCGAGGCCGGTCCGTCCCGCGCGGCGGCCGGCCGGGCTCAGCGCCCGCCCAGGCCCGTCTCGCGGTAGAAGCCCTCGATGTGCTCGCGCATGAGGCGCTCCGCCTCCGCGGCGTCGTGCCGCGCGACGGCGGCCACGATGCCCTCGTGCTCCGCGCACAGGCGCGCGGCCGTGCGCGGCCAGTCCGCGACCGCCTCCGCCCCGGCCGCCACGTAGGAGGCGACGGCGGCTCGCATGCCACTCAGGATCGCCTCGACGAGCTGGTTGCCGCCCAGCCGCGCGATCCCGAGGTGCAGGTCCTGGTCGCGCTCCAGGAACTCGGCCACGCCGAGCCCGGGCTCGGCCATCGCGGCGAGGTACCCGCGCAGCGGCTCCAGGTCCGCCTCGTCCCAGCGTCCCTCGGCGGCGTCGCGCACGGCCCCGGTCTCCAGCAGCACGCGCGTGCGGACGACGTCGGACACGGGGAGGGTGCCGGAGGCCACGTGCAGGCGCACCGCCGCGCCGAGGCCGGCCGCCGGCCGGTCGATCACCGTGGCGCCCGCCGTGGGGCCGGAGCCGACGGCGGTGCGCACGATGCCCATCGCCTCCAGGATCCGGATGGCCTCGCGCACGGACGGTCGGGACACGCCGAGCTCCTCCGCGAGCGCCCGCTCCGCCGGGAGCCGCTCGCCGATGGACCACTTGCCCGCGGTGAGACCCGCCTCGATCTGGGCCAGGACGCGCTCGTGGGTTCGCACGGCCGCCATGCTACTTCAGTGGTCTGTCCACAGTGGGCTATGGTGTGGACAGACCTCGAAGGAGAGTGCCCATGCGTATCGCCCTGGCCGCCACCTGTATCGCCGACGCGATGTTCCCGCAGGCCCCGAAGGCCGTCGTCACGCTCCTGGAGCGCCTGGGCCACGAGGTCGTGTTCCCGGCCGCGCAGGCGTGCTGCGGCCAGATGCACGTGAACACCGGCTACCTCGCCGAGGCCGTGCCGGTGGTGCGCAACCACGTGCGGACCTTCGCCCCGGTGGCGGACGGCGAGTGGGACGCCGTCGTGGTGCCCTCGGGCTCGTGCACGGGCTCGATCCGGCACCAGCAGAAGATGGTGCTGGAGCGTGCGGGGCTGACCTCCGAGGCGCGCACGGCGACGGCCGTCTCGGAGCGCACCTACGAGCTCTCGGAGCTGCTGGTCGACGTGCTCGGCGTGACCGACGTCGGCGCCTGGTTCCCGCACCGCGTCACGTACCACCCCACGTGCCACTCGCTGCGGATGCTCGGCGTGGGCGACAAGCCCGAGCGCCTCCTGCGCGCCGTGGAGGGGCTGGAGCTCGCGCCGCTGGAGCAGGCCGAGGGCTGCTGCGGGTTCGGCGGGACGTTCTCGCTGAAGAACGCGGACACGTCGGCGGCGATGCTCGACGACAAGGTGGCGAACGTGGTGGGGACGGGGGCCGAGGTGCTCACCGCGGGCGACTGGTCGTGCCTGATGCACATCGGCGGCGGCCTCTCGCGCGGCGGCACGGGCGTGCGGCCCATGCACCTGGCCGAGATCCTCGCCTCGACCCGCGAGGCGCCGGTGCACCCCGGCGACCGCCAGGAGGTGGCCCGATGAGCACCTTCCTGGGCATGCCGGCCACACGTGCCGGCCGCGGTCCCAGCCCGGACGCCGCGCCCGGCACCCTCGGGGGCGTGGGCCGCCCGGAGGACCCGCTGCACTGGGGCGCTTCCTTTCCTGACGCCGCGAAGGCCGCGCTGGCGAACGAGCAGCTGCGCCGCAACCTGGGCAACGCCACCTCCACCATCAGGTCCAAGCGGGCGCGCGTGGTCGGGGAGGTGCCCGACTGGGAGGCCCTGCGCGACGCCGGCTCCGCGATCAAGACCGACGTCATGGCCCGGCTCCCCGAGCTCCTGGAGGAGCTCGAGCGCAACGTGACCGCGCGCGGCGGCATCGTGCACTGGGCGCGGGACGCCGCGGAGGCCAACCGGATCGTCGCCGACCTGGTGCGCGCCAAGGAGACCGACGAGGTGGTCAAGGTCAAGTCCATGGCCACCCAGGAGATCGGGCTGAACGAGGCGCTGGCCGAGGAGGGCATCGCTGCGGTCGAGACCGACCTGGCGGAGCTGATCGTGCAGCTCGCCGACGACATGCCGTCGCACATCCTGGTGCCCGCCATCCACCGCAACCGCACCGAGATCCGCGACATCTTCCTGGAGCGCATGGCCGACGCCCCGCCGGACCTGACGGACGTGCCGCGCGAGCTCGCGATGGCGGCCCGGGCGCACCTGCGGCGCAAGTTCCTCTCGGCGAAGGTCGCGATCAGCGGCGCCAACTTCGCCGTCGCGGACAGCGGCACGCTCGCCGTGGTGGAGTCCGAGGGCAACGGCCGCATGTGCCTCACGCTGCCCGAGACCCTGATCACCGTGATGGGCATCGAGAAGCTGGTGCCGACGTACCGCGACCTGGAGGTCTTCCTCCAGCTCCTGCCGCGCTCCTCGACGGGCGAGCGGATGAACCCGTACACCTCGATGTGGACCGGCGTGACGCCGGGCGACGGGCCGCAGGAGTTCCACCTGGTGCTGCTCGACAACGGCCGCACCAAGGTGCTCGCCGACGAGGCCGGGCGATCGGCCCTGCACTGCATCCGCTGCTCCGCGTGCCTCAACGTCTGCCCCGTGTACGAGCGGGTGGGCGGGCATGCCTACGGCTCGGTCTACCCCGGCCCGATCGGGGCCATCCTGACGCCGCAGCTCACCGGCGAGAAGTCCGACCTGCCGTACGCCTCCACCCTGTGCGGCGCGTGCTACGAGGTCTGCCCCGTCAAGATCGACATCCCGTCGATCCTGGTGGAGCTGCGGGCGCGCGAGGTCGAGCTCGCCGGCTCCTCGCCCGACGCCGCGGACCGCGTGTGGAAGGCGGCCATGAAGGCGGCGTCCTTCGCGATGGCCGACGGCGCGCGCTTCCGCCGGGCGGCCCGGGTGCCGCGGGCGCTGCGGGCGATCTCGCGGCACGGCGTGATCCGGCGGCTGCCGTTCCCCGGCTCGCTGTGGACCCGGTCGCGGGACCTGATGGAGCCGCCGCGGCAGACGTTCCGCGACTGGTGGGCCGAGCGAGAGGACGACCGATGAGCGACGCCAGGACCGAGATCCTGTCCCGCATCCGCACGGCGCTGGGCACCTCCACGCCGGAGCCTGCGGCGGTCGCGGCGGCCGTCCCCCGGGACTATCGGTCCGGGGGTGAGCACGCGCCGGGGTCCGAGGTCGTGCTGGACCTGCTCGTCGACCGGCTGGAGGACTACAAGGCCCACGTGCACCGGGTCACGTCCGCCGGCCTGCCGGCGTTGCTGGCACGGCTGCTGGCCGAGGTGCCCGCGAGCAGCGTCGTCGTGCCGGCCGGGGCGGAGCCCGGCTGGCTCGGGGCGCTGGACGGCGTCGACGTGCGGAGCGACTCGCGCGACGCGCCGCTGTCCGCGACGGAGCTGGACGGGATCGACGCCGTGGTGACGGCCGCACGCGTGGCCGTGGCCGAGACCGGCACCATCGTGCTGGACGGCGAGTCCGACCAGGGCCGGCGCGCGATCTCCCTGGTCCCCGACGTGCACGTGTGCGTGGTCCGGACTGACCAGGTGGTGCAGACCGTGCCCGAGGCCGTGCGGCTGCTCGACGCCGACCCTGGCCGCCCGCTGACCTGGATCAGCGGGCCGAGCGCCACGAGCGACATCGAGCTCGACCGGGTCGAGGGCGTGCACGGGCCCCGGACGCTGCACGTGGCGCTGGTGTCCTGACGGCGTCGGGCGGCATCGGGCGGCGTGTGAGCCCGGCCCTCAGGGGTGCAGCCGCGCCCCCTTGACCACCTTGTCCACCACGCGCCGCTCGCCGGCCACCGCGATGCCGACCAGGTCGAGCTTCTCGGTGGCGACGCCCGCGACGGCGGCCCGGTTGTCGACGTCGTTCCCCGTGGCGAACAGGTCGGCCGTGTAGACGCCGATGCGCAGCCCGCGGGTCGCGGCACGCTCCCGGAAGGTCGCGAGCCGGCCGCCGTCGGCCACCATGACCATGACCGGGGTGCCGAGCATCGCGAGGTACTCCTGGCCGTCGGCGTCCCGGTAGGTCTCGCCGACCAGCTCGGGGTAGGCCGCGGTCACGGCGCTGGACAGGAAGGCGGTGACGTTGTTCTCCTGCCAGGCGAGCAGGTCGTCCCGCAGCACGATCACGATCTTGGGCTGTTCGAAGGTCATGGTCCCCAGCGTGCGGGCGGACGGCGTCGGGAATCTTGTACGTTCTTGATGTGCGCCCGCTCGATCTCCCCGCCGGAACGGCTCCGGACGTGGTGCGCGCCTGGCGGCCCGAGATCCCGGGCGTCGCCGAGGTGCTGCACGCCGCCTGGCACGAGCACGCCTACCCGGCGCACACCCACGACACCTGGACCGTGCTGATCGTCGACAGCGGCCTCATCGGCTACGGCCTGGACGGTCACGAGCACGCCGCGCGGCGCACCGGGGTGACCGTGCTGCCGCCCGGCGTGGTGCACGACGGGCGGTCGGTCACCGCGACGGGCTTCAGCAAGCGCGTGGTCTACCTGGAGCCCACGGTGCTCGACGGCGCGCTGGTCGGCCGGGCGGTCGACGCCCCGCTGGTCCCGGACGACCGGCTTCGCAGGCGGTTCGCCGGCCTCGACCGGGCGCTGACCGTGCGCGAGGATGTCGCCGCCGAGAGCCTGCTCGCGCTGGTCACGGAGGGGCTGGCCTGGCACCTCTCCGGCCGTCCGACGCCGCCGCGCGAGCCGCCCGCCGCCTCCACCGCGCGGCGCGCCCGCGACCTGCTCGACGCCGACCCTGCCCGGCCCGTCCGGCTCGCCGAGGTGGCCGCCGCGCTGGACGTCAGCGTGCCGCACCTGGTGCGCGCGTTCACGCGGGAGCTCGGCCTGCCGCCGCACCGGTACCTGGTGGGACGTCGTCTCGACCTGGCCCGACGCCGGCTGTTGGCCGGCGAGCCGGCGGCGTCGGTCGCGGTCGCGACGGGGTTCCACGACCAGGCGCACCTGACCCGCCACTTCCGCCGTCTGCTGCGCACGACGCCGGGACGCTACCAGCGCGGCTGACCGCGCGACGTCTCCCCTTTGAGGCCCTGGTTTCTCCTCTTTCAGCAGGCCCAAAGCGAAGAAAGTAGGGCCTCAAAAGGGAGGAGCGTCACGCCCGGAACGCCCGCGCCCCGCCGCGAGCCGGCGTCCGGTGCGGGAGAATCGGATCTCGTGACCGACCCCGTGATCGAGCCCGCCCTCTTCGACCTGCCCCCGGGTGCCCGGCGCCCCCGCGCGCGGGTGGTGCTGCTGACCGGGCCGTCGGGCTCGGGCAAGACGTCGCTCACGCAGCGGCTCGGCCTGCCGGTGGTCCAGCTCGACGACTTCTACCTCGACATCGACCACCCCGGCCTGCCGCAGCGGTACGGCAGCGTGGACTGGGACAGCCCGGCGAGCTGGGACGGCAAGGGCGCCCTGGCGGCGCTGCAGGAGCTGGCCACCGAGGGTCGCGCCGAGGTGCCGGTCTACGACATCCCGACGTCGCGCCGCACGGGCATGCGCCGCCTCGACATCGGCGACTCGCCGCTGATCCTCGCCGAGGGGATCTTCGCGGCACAGCTCGTCGAGGAGTGCCGCGCCGAGGGCCTGCTCGCGGACGCGATCTGCCTGTCGCGGCCGCGCCTGGTCACCTTCTGGTTCCGTTTCCTGCGCGACGTCGCGGAGGCGCGCAAGCCGCTCGGCACGCTGCTGCGCCGCGGCACCTCGCTGCTGCGAGCGGAGCCGGCCATGATCGAGCGGTGGGTGGCGCTGGGCTGCCGCGAAACATCACCCGCCCAGGCGGAACGGGACATCAGAAACCTCCTTGTGCAGAAGTCCTCGGATACGTAATCCTCGTGTAACCGAACTGCCATGTAATGCACATCCGTAGGGCTCACTCTGGGCGCAGGAGGTGGTGTCTGTGATCCAGCGCAACGGCTTGCGTGTGCTCTCGCTCTACGAGGGCTTCTTCAGCGGCGGGGCTCGTGTCCTGCACTCGACGGTGGTCGCCGGTCTGCATCAGGGCGGTCGTCAGCAGCATTCCGTGCTGAGCCTGCACCACGAGGTCCGGCGCGAGGCCACCCTCCAGCGGATGGAGGACGACCCCCGCTACCGCGCGCTGCGCGCCGCGGGCGTCCGGATCGGCTCCCTGGGCCGCAGCACCGACGCGAACCACGACCCGCGCGTGTTCAGCGAGGCCGAGCTCCGGGCCGCGGCCCACCAGGCCGAGGGCTCGCACGTCATCCTGTCCCTCAAGGAGCAGCCGCTCCGGCTCGTGAACCAGGACGCGTTCCCGCAGCGCCCCGTCATCGCCTGCCTGCACCGGTCCGACCCGGAGCACCAGGGCGACGCCCTCGGCGACCTGCTGACCGCGGCGGAGCGCGGCCGGCTCGCCGCCGTCGTCTGCTGCGCGGAGTCCACGCGCGACGCGTACCGGGCGGCGGGCGTGCCCGCCGAGCTGCTGCGCGTGGTGCCCAACGGCATCAACCTCGCCCGGTTCCGCCCGGTCCAGGGCGCGCGCCGGCTCGCCCTGCGGGGCGCGGCCGGCATCCCGGCCGACGCGACGGTGGTGGTCTACGCCGCGCGGTACGACGAGATGAAGAACCCCGAGCTGTTCCTCCGGTCGGCCCGGCTGTTCCTCGCGATGGAGCCCACGGGCCGGGTGCTGATGTGCGGCGCCGGCATGAGCGCGGCCAACCCCGACCTCCAGGCAGACCTGGAGCGGATCTTCGGCGACCGGCCGGACCTGCTGGCGCGCCTGGACCTGCTGGGCGTGCGGCACGACATGGAGCTGGTCTACGCGACGGCCGACGTCGTCGCGCTCACCTCGACGTTCGGCGAGGCCGCGCCGCTGTGCCTCATCGAGGGCTCGATGTGCGGCGCCGTGCCGGTCACGACGCCGGTGGGCGACGCGCCGTCGATCGTCGAGCGGATCGGGTTCGTGACGTCGTTCGACCCCGACGAGATCGCCGCGACCTGGATCGAGGCGGCCGCCCGACGCGAGGAGCTGGAGTCGGCGCGCACCGCCGTCCGGCCGCGGTTCAGCCACGTCCGGATGATCGCCGGGTACTCGAGCATCATCGAGCGCACCCACCGCGACGCCGGCTTACGCATGGCACGGGTCTAGCGCGTTCCGGGCGCCGCCCGGGTCCGGGCAGCGCCCGGCTGATCGGTAGGACGTCAGGTGATCGGTACCCCGGGGTGCCGATCACCTGACGCCCTGCCGATCGCGTTTGTCACGCCGCGGCAGGGAGCCAGGTGCGGGCCGCCGTGACCAGGGCCGTGACGCCGTTGCGCAGCGTCGGGTCCGGGACCGGGGCGTAGCGCGGGGAGTGGTTGGACGGCACGGTCAGGAGCGCCGGGTCGCTCATGTCGCCGGTCGTGAACAGGCCCGGGTCGGTGCCGCCGAGCAGCCAGTACGACAGGGGCGCGCCCGCGCTCGTCGCCAGGATGCCCACGTCCTCGCTCCCCGCTCCCGCGCCGGGGTCGAGCAGGTTCTCGGGGCCGAGCCACGAGCCGAAGGCGGCGAACGTCCGGGCGAGCGCGGCGTCGTCGTTGACGACGACGGGGAAGCGCTCGATCGGGGTGATCGTGGGCTCCTCCGTCGCGCCGGCGATGACCGCCTCGCCGCGCACGATGCGCTCGACGGCGTCGAGGATCCGCTGCCGCACCGCCTCGTCGTAGCTGCGGATGTTGAGCTGCAGCTCGGCCTCGCCGGGGATGACGTTGGCGGCGTCGCCGGCGTGGATCGAGCCCACGGTGAGCACGGCGGTGGCCGTGCTCGGGATCTCCCGGGACACGACCGTCTGCAGCCGCAGCACCGTCTCGGCCGCCATCACGATCGGGTCGACCGACGCCTGGGGCATGGAGCCGTGCGCCCCGCGGCCGGCGAGCCGTACCCGGAGCGAGTCGGAGCCCGCGTACGACGCGCCGGGATGCCCCGCGATCTTGCCCGCCGGCAGCGGCGCCACGTGCTGGCCGAGCACGACGGCTGGGGTCGGGAAGCGGTCGTAGAGGCCGTCGTCGACCAGCGCCTGCGCGCCCTGGCCCAGCTCCTCCGCGGGCTGGAACACCACGAGCAGGGTTCCGGCCCAGCTCTCGCGGGCGTGGGCCAGCACGTCGGCCGCGCCCAGGAGGCACGTGGTGTGCAGGTCGTGCCCGCAGGCGTGGTCCACCGGGACCGCCTTCCCGGCCGCGTCCGTCGCCGTCGCGGTGCTGGCGTAGTCCAGGCCGGTCTGCTCCTGGACCGGCAGGGCGTCCATGTCGGCGCGGAGCAGCGCCGTCGGGCCGGACCCGTTCCGCAGGACGCCGACGACGCCGGTCTTGCCGACGCCCGTCGTCACCTCGAACCCGGACGCCGTGAGCCGGTCCGCGACGATCCGCGCGGTGCGATGCTCCTGGAAACCGAGCTCGGGATGTCGGTGCAGGTCCTGGTACAGGTCCGTGAGCGCCGGGTCGAACGGGACGTCCTGGTGTGGGGTCATGGCGGTCCTCCGTCGTCCGTCCCCACGCTAGGCGCGACCCGGATGTCCCGCTCGGCGACCATCCGAGCGCCGGACACGGCAGGATGACCTCATGTCCGACGCCCCCGTCACCCTGAGCCAGGTCGCCCGCGAGGCCGGCGTCTCGCTCGCCACGGCGTCGCGCGCGATCAACGGGAGCGCCACGCGCAGCGTCCGCGAGGACCTGCGCGAGCGCGTCCTGGAGGCCGCGCGCCGCCTCGCCTACTCGCCCGACCCCAGCGCACAGGCCATGGCCCGCGGCCGCACCACGGCGCTCGGGCTCGTGGTGCACGACATCGCCGACCCGTACTTCTCGACGATCGCCGCCGGTGTGGCGCGCGCGGCGGAGCAGGCCGGCCTCATCGTCACGCTCGCGTCCACGGAGCACAGCTCCGAGCGCGAGCTCGCCTTCGTCGAGCTCGCGCGGCGCCAGCGGTCGCGCGCGATCATCCTTGCGGGCGGCCGGCTGGAGCCGGAGGCGGGGCCGACGGCGGAGGGCGGCGCGGCGGCGGGCGGCGGCGGTGTGCCTGCGTCGAGCGGCGGCGATACGCCGAAGCCGAGCGGCGCGGCGGCAGCGTCTGCCGCTGCCGGGCCCACCCCGGGCGCACTCGAGGCAGCACTGAACGCGTTCCAGGAGGCCGGGGGCGGGGTGGCGCTGGTCGGCCAGCCGATCGGCGGCCTGCCCGTGGTCGAGATCGCGAACGCGGACGGCGCGGCCGACCTCGCCCGCGCCCTGCACGGCCACGGCTACCGCCGGTTCGCCGTGCTGGCCGGCCCGGACGGGCACCGCACGGCGGCGGACCGGACGAGCGGTTTCACCGAGGCACTGGCAAAGCTCGGCAGCCCCGTCGCGCCCGACGACGTCCTGGCCTGCCCGTTCACCCGCGACGGCGGGTACTCCGCGATGCGCGACCTGATAGAGCGCGCCGGCGGGACCGTCGGCGGAGCGGCGGCGCCGTCCGACACGGCGCCGTCCGGCGGGGCGACGTCCGGGACTGAGACACCTGCGGCAGCGACGCCCGGCGGCGGCGGGCTGCCCGAGCTCGTCTTCGCCGTCAACGACGTCATGGCGGTGGGCGCGATGGCCGCCGTCCGCGACGCCGGCCTGAGCGTGCCCGACGACGTGGCCGTGGCCGGGTTCGACGACATCCACACCCTGCGCGACGTGTCCCCCGGGCTGACGACGGTGCGGATCCCGCTGGCCGAGGTCGGCGAGCTGGCGACCGAGCTGGCGCTGGGCCGCGCGGAGCAGACCAGCACCACGGTGCGCGGCGAGGTGGTCCTGCGCGACTCGACGCCGCCCCGGTCGGACGAGCCCTCGGCGTCCGAGGCCTGAGGTCGGCACTCCCCTCACCCGCCGAAAGTGAGATCGGTCCTCTGTATCGAGATCGGTCCAGCGTTGGACCGATCTCGATAC
>NZ_JBHWZO010000105.1:0-20004 GCF_042728455.1 Promicromonospora sp. NPDC060204 | reverse complement strand
ACCCCCTCCTCCCTCCCCCGCCCGCCCCCCCCCCCAATCCCCTCACCTACCTTGTTGGTGGGGTGGATTTTTTTTTACCCCTGGGCGGGGGCAAAAAAAATAGCCAGCACTCAACGAAGGATCGGGGGGAGAGGACCGTGCAACGAGGAGGTTGCCTTGGGTGTCAGCGAGTCAGGGTTGTCCGGTGCTGTCCGCGAGCTGGTGGGCGCGCTCGGGGCGGAGCAGGTCGTCACGGACCGGCAGCGGCGACGGACCTACGAGTGCGACGGGCTCGCCGCCTACCGCGTGATCCCCGGGGTGGTGGTCCTGGCGCGGGACGCCGCCGACGTCGCGACCACCGTGACGGCCTGCGCCCGGTACGGCGTGCCGTTCGTCGCGCGCGGGTCGGGCACGGGGCTGTCGGGCGGGGCGCTGCCGCACTCCGAGGGCGTGCTCGTGGTCATGTCGCAGATGCGGTCGGTCCGCGAGATCGACGCCGACAACCAGCGCGCCGTGGTCGACCCGGGGGTGATCAACCTGCACCTCACCGCGGCGACCAGCCCCGACGGCTACTACTTCGCGCCGGACCCGTCCAGCCAGTCGGTGTGCTCGATCGGGGGGAACGTCGCCGAGAACTCCGGCGGGGCGCACTGCCTCAAGTACGGCTTCACCACCAACCACGTCACAGGAGTGGACCTGGTCACGCCGGGCGGCGAGCAGGTCGAGATCGGCGGCAAGGCGCCGGACGCGCCCGGCTACGACCTGCTCGGCGCGCTCGTGGGCAGCGAGGGCACGCTCGGCGTGGTCACGGCGGCGACGGTGCGCCTGACCCGGCTGCCGCAGGAGGTCCGCACCCTGCTCGCCGCGTTCCACACGATGGACGACGCAGGGGCCGCCACCTCCGCGATCATCGCGGCGGGCGTGATCCCCGCGGCGATCGAGATGATGGACGCGCTCGCGATCGAGGCCGCGGAGGCCGCGGTGCACTGCGGCTACCCGCACGGGGCGGGCGCCGTGCTCGTGGTCGAGCTGGACGGTCCGGCGCCGGACGTCGCGGGGGAGTTCGACGACGTCGTGCGGCTGTGCGAGGCCGCCGGCGCCTTCGAGGTGCGGGTCGCGGCGGACGACGACGAGCGCGCCCTGATCTGGAAGGGCCGCAAGTCCGCGTTCGCCGCGGTCGGCCGGATCAGCCCGGACTACATCGTGCAGGACGGCGTGATCCCGCGGACGGCGCTGCCGCTCGTGCTGCGGCAGATCGCGGAGCTGGGTGAGAGCGCCGGCGTGCGGGTGGCGAACGTCTTCCACGCGGGCGACGGCAACCTGCACCCGCTCGTGCTGTTCGACGGCGCGGTCGAGGGCGCCGTCGAACGCGCGGAGGAGGTGGCCGGCGGCATCCTCGACCTGTGCCTGGAGCACGGCGGGTCCATCACCGGCGAGCACGGCGTGGGCGCCGACAAGGCCAAGCACATGCCGCGCATGTTCACCGCCGACGACCTCGACACGATGCAGGCGGTGCGGTGCGCGTTCGACCCCGACGGCATCTCCAACCCCGGCAAGGTGTTCCCCACGCCGCGGCTGTGCGGGGAGCGGCCGGGGCGGCACCAGGGCGCGCACCCCCTGGCGGAGTCCGGCGTGGCGGAGGTCTTCTGATGGCGGACCTGCAGCGGCTCGGCGACGCGCTGCGGCAGCACGGGGGAGAGGTGCGGGAGGCAGGTCCGGGCGACGCCGTCGACGGGGTGCCCGCCACGGCGGTCGCGCGGCCGACGTCGGCGGAGGGGGTGGCGGCAGTGCTGCGCGAGGCGACCGCGCACGGACTCGTCACCGTGGCGCGCGGGGCCGGCACGGCGCTCGACTGGGGCGCGCCGCCCGAGCGGGCCGACCTGATCCTGGACACGACGGGGCTGGACCGGCTCGTGGAGCACGGCTCGGGCGACCTCGTGGTGGTCGCGGAAGCCGGGCTGCCCGTCGCCGTGTTGTCGGAGACCGTCGGACGGGCCGCCCAGGAGCTGGTGGTGGACCTGCCGCCGGGCCGGCTCGCGGGCGGCTCCACCGTGGGCGGCATGCTGTCGACCGGCGCGTCCGGACCGCGCCGCCTGCAGCGCGGCGCCGTCCGCGACCTCGTGCTGGGCGCCACGGTCGTGCTCGCCGACGGCACCCGGGCCTCCTCGGGCGGCAAGGTGGTCAAGAACGTTGCCGGGTACGACCTTGCCAAGCTCCTGACCGGTGCGTACGGCACCCTCGGTGTGGTGGTCCGGGCCGCGTTCCGGCTGCATCCGGCCCGGCCGGACCGGGCCTTCGCGATCGGCTCCGGTCCGCTGGCCGACGTCGCCGCGCGGGCGCGGGACGTGGTCGCCTCGCAGCTCGCGCCCGCGGCGGTCGAGCTCGACCGGCCCGCCGGGAGCGACGTCGCCGAGGTGGCGGTGCTGCTGGAGGGGACGGCGGACGCCGTCGTGCAGCGGGCAGCCGCGGCCGCCGAGCTGCTGGACGGGCGGGTCCAGGCGGGGCCGCCGTCGTGGTGGGGCGAGCTGCCGGGCGCCGCGTGGGCCGGGCCTGGCGGGGTCGTTGCCGGGCGCGGGGGCTCGCCGGGCGCCGCCGTCGGGCAGCCGGAGCGAACCCTGGCCAAGGCGACCGCCACGCTCACCGGGGTGGCGGGTCTGCTGGCGGCGGCGCGGGACGCCGAGCAGCGGTACGGCGTCGGGATCGCGCTGCGCGGGACCGCCGCCGGGGTGCTGCATGCCGCGGTGACGGGCTCGCCCGAGGCGACCGCGCTCGCCGTCGGGCACCTGCGGGCGGCCGCACCCAGTCCGCGCGAGGGGGCCGTGACCGTGCTGCGGGCGTCGCGCCAGGTGCGGGCGGCGCTGGACGCGTGGGGGCCCGTGGGCGGGCTCGACCTGATGCGCGCGATCAAGCGACAGCTCGATCCCGGGCGGAACCTGGCGCCGGGCCGATTCGTGGGAGGCATCTGATGACCGAGGCGAAGCCGGACCTGCTGGGCTCCTTCGACGGGCCGGGGTCCGACGGGCCAGGCATCGACGGGCAGGGTGCCTTCGACGCGCACCGTCCGCCCGCCCGGGAGCTGGTGGACGACTGCGTGCACTGCGGGTTCTGTCTGCCCGCGTGCCCCACCTACTCGCTGTGGGGCGAGGAGATGGACTCCCCGCGCGGTCGGATCCACCTCATGAAGCAGGGGTTGGAGGGTGAGCCGATGTCGGCGTCGCTCGTCCAGCACGTCGACGCGTGCCTCGGCTGCATGGCGTGCGTCACGGCGTGCCCGTCGGGGGTGCAGTACGACAAGCTCGTCGAGGCGACCCGGCAGCAGGTCGAGCGGCGCGGCGCCGAGCACCGTACGCGGGGGCAGCGACTGCTGCGGTCGGCGATCTTCGCGGTGTTCCCGCGGCCCGAGCGGCTGCGGCGCGTGCTCCCACTGCTCGCGGCGTACCAGCGGTCGGGGCTGTCGCGGCTGGTGCGTCCGGTGCTGGCCCGGATGTCGCCGACGCTGGCGACGATGGAGGCGATCGCGCCGCCGGTGGGCCCGCGCATCCCGGTGCCGTCGCTCGTGCCCGCCGTCGGGGAGCGGCGGATGACGGTCGGGCTGCTGCTGGGCTGCGTGCAACGGGAGTTCTACCCCGGGGTCAACGCGGCGACGGTGCGGGTGCTCGCGGCGGAGGGGTGCGCCGTCGTCGTGCCGCCGGACCAGGGGTGCTGCGGCGCACTGTCCGTGCACGCCGGGCGCGAGGCCGAGGGGCTCGACTACGCGCGGGCGCTGATCGATGCGTTCGCGGACGCCCGCGTGGAGCGGATCGTGGCGAACTCGGCCGGGTGCGGCTCCACGATGAAGGACTACGCGGACCTGCTGGTGGACGACCCGGAGTACGCCGAGCGCGCCGCCGCCTTCGCGGACCGGACCCGGGACGTCTCCGAGGTGCTGGCGGAGCTGGAACCCGTCGCGCCGCGGCATCCGCTGCCCCTGAACGTGGCGTACCACGACGCCTGCCACCTGCGGCACGCGCAGGGCGTCAAGGCCCAGCCGCGCGCGGTGCTCGCGACGATCCCGGGACTCGTGGTCAAGGACATCGCCGAGGGCGACATGTGCTGCGGGTCGGCCGGCATCTACAACCTGACGAACCCGGAGCCGGCGCGCGAGCTGGGCGACCGCAAGGCCGCCCACGTGGCGGCGACCGGCGCCGAGCTGCTGGTCACGTCCAACCCGGGCTGCCTGCTGCAGATCACCGACGCGCTGTCCCGGCAGGGACGTGCCATGCCGACGGCGCACCTGGTGCTGGTGCTGGACGCGTCGCTGCGCGGGGCCGGCCTGGAGGAGCTGCTGGGCTGAGCCCGGCGCGCG
This sequence comes from Promicromonospora sp. NPDC060204, assembly GCF_042728455.1. NCBI lineage: Bacteria > Bacillati > Actinomycetota > Actinomycetes > Micrococcales > Promicromonosporaceae > Promicromonospora > Promicromonospora sp. NPDC060204. The sequence continues at coordinate 15,680 of NZ_JBHWZO010000105.1, read as the reverse complement.
GGGCATTGAGTTCGGTCGGTTGCGTCGAGACCGGTCCGATGATGGGCCGATCTCGGGGTAACGGACCGAACTCGATGTGCCCGTAGGGAGTCCGGTGGGGGAGCCCGTGGACGTGCATGTCACATCGTCTCGACCCCGGGGGACGGGCGCTCCCGTGGGAGAATGTTCGGGCATCTGTCATCGAAGGGAACACCGTGAACGAAACGCCCCGTGACCAGGGGAACGACCGCGAGGGCGACCGCCGCGGCGAGCGCAAGGGCGCCTACCGCAACGACGGCCCGCGTCGCGACGACCGGGGCGGTGAGCGCGGTGGAGACCGGGGCCGCCGGTATGACGGCGCCCGCGGAGGCAGCGCGCCCCGGCGCGACGACGACCGGCCGCGCCGGTCCTCCGACGACCGTGGCGGCGACCGCCCCCGTCGGGATGACCGTGGCGGCGACCGTCCGTTCCGGAGCGGAGGCGACGACCGTCCCCGCCGTTCGTACGGCGACCGGGACAACCGGGGCTCGCACGGCGAGCGGGACAACCGGGGTTCGTACGGCGAGCGGGGCGGCCGCGACGACCGCGGTGCCCGTCCGTTCCGTGGTGGGGACGGCGACCGTCCGCGCCGGTACGAGGACCGGGACAATCGCGGGGGCGACCGTCCCGCGCGCCGCGACGACGGCCCCCGCCGGTCCTTCGGCGACCGCGACGACCGTCCGCAGCGTTCCTTCAACGACCGCGGTGGCGACCGGCCGCGCCGGTCCTTCGACGACCGGGGCGACAACCGTCCGGCGCGTCAGGGCGACGACCGGCCCCGCCGGTCCTTCGGTGACCGGGACGACCGTCCGCAGCGTTCGTTCAACGACCGTGACGACCGTCCCCGTCGGTCCTTCGAGGACCGTGGTGGTGACCGTCCGCGTCGCGACGACCGCGGCGGCGACCGGCCGTACCAGCGCGGTGGCGACGACCGTCCGCGCCGCTCGTACGGTGACCGGGACGACCGTTCCCAGCGTTCGTTCAACGACCGCGACGACCGGGGTGCCCGTGACGGCCGCGGACGCGACGACCGTCCGCAGCGTTCGTTCAACGACCGTGGTGGTGACCGTCCGCGTCGTGACGACCGTGGTGGCGACCGTCCGTTCCAGCGTGGCGGCGACGACCGTCCGCGCCGCTCCTACGGTGACCGCGACGACCGTGGCGCCCGCGACAGCCGCGGTGCGCAGGCCGGCGGCGCCCGCTCGTTCCAGGGGAACGACGGCGACCGGCCCCGCCGGTCCTTCGACGACCGTGGTGGTGACCGTCCGCGCCGTGACGACAGGGGCGGCGACCGGCCCCGTCGCGACGACCGCGGCGGCAGCCGCCCGCGCAACGACGACCGCGGTGGCGACCGTCAGCGCCGTTCGTTCGGTGACCGCGACGACCGGCCCCGCCCGGAGAACCACGAGGAGCGTGAGGAGCGCGCTCCCCGCGCCCCCGAGCCGGAGATCGCCGAGGACGCCTCGTTCAGCCAGCTCGACCGCGACGTCCGCTCGCGTCTGCGCGGCCTGAGCAAGGACCACGCCGAGTACGTGGGGCTGCACCTGGTGATGGCGGGCCGGCTGCTCGACGTCGACCCGGAGCGTGCCTACGAGCACACCCAGGCCGCGGTGCGCGGCGCCGGCCGCATCGACATCGTGCGCGAGGCCGCCGGCATCGCCGCGTACCACACCAACCGGTACGCGGAGGCGCTGCGCGAGCTGCGCACCGTCCGCCGGCTGAACGGCTCGTCGGAGCACCTGCCGATCATGGCCGACGCCGAGCGCGGCCTCGGCCGTCCGGAGCGCGCCCTGGCGCTCGCGGCCTCGGAGGAGGCGGCGACGCTGGACGCGACCGGCCGCATCGAGCTCGCGATCGTGGCGAGCGGCGCCCGCTCGGACCTGGGCGAGCACGACGCCGCCCTGGCCGTGCTGGACAAGGTCTCGGCCGAGGACGCCCAGGGCGACCTCGGGGTGCGCGTGGTGCAGGCGCGGGCCGTGGCGCTCGAGGCCGCCGGCCGGGCCGACGAGGCCGCCGCGCTCCTGGCGTCGGTCGACAGCGAGGCCCTCGAGCGGGCGATCGGCGCGCAGACGCCGGACGAGGACATCACCGTGTTCGACGTCGAGGAGGACGCGGCGATCGCCGAGCAGGAGTACGCCGCGGAGCACCCGGAGGAGTTCGCGGACGACGAGGACTCGGACGACGAGGACTCGGACGAGGGCGACGAGGACGAGGATTCCGCTGACTCGGCCGATTCCGGGGACTCGCCGGATTCCGCTGACTCGGCTGACTCGGCTGATTCCGCCGACTCGCCCGACTCGGCTGATTCTGCCGACGAGGACGAGGACGACGACGAGGAGTCGGACGACGACTCTGACCGCGACGAGTCCGACGACGACGAGTCCGACAGCGACGAGTCCGACAGCGACGAGTCCGACAGCGACGAGGCCGGTGCCGACGAGCCCGAGGCGGACGCCGTCGACGAGCCGAGTGCCGCCGAGTCCGACGAGGCCTCGGATGCTCCGTCGGCCGGAGTGACCGACGCGTCGCCCGCGACCGAGGTGACCGAGACCGAGGTGACGACGTCCGCGTCCGAGGCGACCGACACGGAGGCGACCGCCACCGACGCGACCGACGCCGAGGGCGAGCCGGCCGCCGAGGGCGACCGGTCCGGCGTCGGGCAGGAGAAGGAGTGACGGCGACCGCCGGGCTGCTGGCGAGCGACGTCCCGCTCGCCGAGGCCTACGACCTCGCGCTCGTCGACCTGGACGGCGTCGCGTACAAGGGGCACCTGCCGATCGAGCACGCCTCGGCCAGCCTGGCCGCGGCGCGGTCGGGCGGGATGCGGCTGCTGTTCGTGACGAACAACGCGTCGCGCGAGCCGGAGGACGTCGCGGGCCAGCTCACCGGCCTGGACATCCCGACCGATCCGGACGAGGTGATGACCGCCGCGCAGGCCTGCGCGGCGCTGCTCACCACGCGGCTGGACGAGGGTGCGAAGGTGCTCGTCGTGGGTGGCAAGGGCCTGGTCACGGCGGTGCGGTCCGCGGGCTTCACGGTGGTGGAGTCGGCGGACGACGAGCCGGACGCCGTCGCCCAGGGCTATTCTCCCGAGCTGGGCTGGGAACAGCTCGCGGAGGCCGCGTACGCGGTGGGCCGGGGCGCCTGGCACGTGGCGAGCAACCTGGACCTGTCGCTGCCGACGGCGCGTGGGTTCGCGCCGGGGAACGGCGCCCTGGTGGGTGCCGTGGTGTCGGCGACGGGGGTTACCCCGGACAGTGCCGGCAAGCCCTCGCCCACGATGTACCGGCTCGCGGTCGAGCGGGCCCGGGCGAGCCGGCCGCTGGTGATCGGGGACCGGCTCGACACGGATCTCGCCGGCGCGCGCGGCGGCGGGTACCCGGGGCTGCACGTGCTGACGGGCGTCTCGACGGCGCGCGACGCCGTGCTGGCCGTGCCGGGGGAGCGCCCCTCGTTCGTGGGCGCCGACCTGCGGGCCCTGCTCGAGCCGCACGGCGCGCCCGCGCTCGCGGACGGCTGGTACGTGTCCGGCGGCGCGGCGGCCCAGGTGTCCGACGGCGAGCTGCGGCTCGACGGCGCCGGCATCGACCTGGTCCGCGCGGCGTGCGCCGCGTCCTGGGCCGCGACGGACGCCGGCGAGCCCCTGGACCAGACAACGGTCCCGGACTTCACGCTCTGATCCGGCTGATCTCGTGAAGGTGCGCTTCTACCCAGCGATCAGGCCCGGAAACAGCGCGATTCCGGGCCCAGTCGCTGGGTAGAAGCGCACCTTGCGGGAGCGGGGTGCGGTGTACGGAAGTGCGGTTCTACCCCGTCATCGGGCCCGGAATCAGGTGTGTTTCGGGCGCAATGGCGGGGTAGATGCGCACTTCTGCGGCGCGGCAGCGCGGACGACGGCCGGCCGGGCGGCTTCTCCCCGCAGAGAACCTGACGGAATTCTCCCAGGTTCTGTCGGAGGCGACAGGTACCGTGTCTTGCAGCATGCCGACGGTCCGCGCGCGGCGGGTCGTCGCCGAGGAACGTCGCTGAGGAACAGGGACGAGCAGGGACGAGCAGCAGGTACCAGCACCGACGAGCAACAGCACGGACGAGCAACAGCAGGGACGAGCAACAGCACGGGCGAAGCACCAGCACGGACGAGCGCAGTACGGACGAGCACAGTGGAGCGTTGACGCACGATGGACGAGTTCTACGAGACCCAGGAACCCGCGACCGGCCCGGCCGATCCCGAGGCGGGCGTCCGGCATGCGCTCGACGCGCTCGACGGGCTCGACGACCTGCCCCCGGCCGAGCACGTCGCCCGGTTCGAGGCGGTCCACGACGCCCTGCGCGCGCACCTGAGCGGTGACGCCTGACGGTGGTGACGACGACTGTGAGCACGCGCGTGGACGCGGAGCTGGTCCGCCGTGGGCTGGCCCGTTCGCGGCGCCATGCCGCGGAGCTCGTCGCGTCCGGCCGGGTCACGGTCGCGGGGCGGGCGGTGGCCAAGCCGTCGGCGGCGGTGTCCGACGGCGACGAGGTGTCGGTCGCCCCCGGCGCCGACCCCGAGCACGAGTACGCGTCGCGTGCCGCCCTCAAGCTGGTCGGGGCGCTCGACGCCCTGGCCCACGTGCCGGGCGGCCCGGTGGTCGAGGGCGCTTTCTGCGCCGACCTCGGCGCCTCGACCGGGGGCTTCACGGACGTGCTGCTGCGCCGCGGCGCCGCCCACGTGGTCGCGGTCGACGTGGGCCACGACCAGATCGTGCCGGCGCTGCGCGACGACGACCGGGTCACGGTGGTCGAGGGCCTCAACGTCCGCGAGCTGACGCCGGGCGACCTGGCCCAGGCCCCGGACCTCGTGGTCGCCGACCTCTCGTTCATCTCCCTGACCGTGGTGCTGCCCGCCGTCGCGGCCGTGCTGCGCCCGTGGGCGCAGGCGCTGCTGATGGTCAAGCCGCAGTTCGAGGTGGGGCGCGAGCGCCTGGGCAGCGGCGGCGTGGTGCGCGACCGCGCGCTGCACGCCGAGGCGGTCACCACCGTGCTGCGCGCCGCCGAAGGCCTGGGTCTGCTGGCGCGCGCCGTGGTGCCGAGCCCGCTGCCTGGCCCGAGCGGCAACCGCGAGTTCTTCGTGTGGCTCACGCCGGCGGGCGCGACCGACTGGACCCCCGGGGACGACCTGGCGCTCGCGGCGGCCGTCGAGACGGCGGTGGCCTGGGACCCGGCGCACGGCGAGCCCGCGACGCGGCCCGGCCACCCGCCGGAGCCGCCGGCCGTCGTCGTGCACGGACGGCAGGACGACCCACCCCCGGCCGAGCGGCCGGCTGGGCAGCAGGACCAGGACACCGACCAGCAGGGCACCGACCAGCAGCACACGGACCAGCAGCACACCGAGCAGAAGGAGCCCCGACCGTGACCCGGCGCGTCCTCATCGTGACCCATGGCGGTCGTCCCCAGGCGGTCGCCGCGCTGGCCGAGGCGCTGCGCGAGCTGAAGGCCGCCGGCTTCGAGTACACGCTGCACGACGACGCGCTCGCGGAGGAGTTCGGCGACCACATGGCGGCCAAGCGCCTCGCGGAGGGTGTGCACAACGCCGAGGCCGTGATGGTGCTGGGCGGCGACGGCACGATCCTGCGCGCGGCGGAGCTGACGCGCGGCACGGACGTGCCGCTGCTCGGCGTGAACCTCGGGCACGTCGGCTTCCTCGCGGAGTCGGAGCGCGAGGACCTCGGCGCCGCCGTCCGGCGGCTGGTCGCGCGGGACTACGACGTGGAGGAGCGCGCCACGGTCGACGTGACGGTGCACCTGCCGGGCACGGCGGAGCCGGTGGTCGGCTGGGCGCTCAACGAGGCGACCGTCGAGAAGGCGTCGCGCGACCGCATGCTCGAGGTCGCGATCGGGGTGGACGGCCGCCCGCTGCTGTCGTTCGGCTGCGACGGCGTGGTGATGTCCACCGCGACGGGCTCCACGGCGCACGCCTTCTCGGGCGGCGGGCCGGTGATCTGGCCGGACGTCGACGCCGTGCTGATGGTGCCGCTGTCGGCGCACGCGCTGTTCGCGCGACCGCTCGTGATCGGCCCGAAGTCGCGGTACACGGTCGACGTGCTGCCGCAGTCCACGGTCGAGGGCGTGCTGACCTGTGACGGGCGGCGGGAGATCCGGCTGCCCCGCGGTTCTCGCGTCGTCGTGCGCCAGGGCGGTACGGTGCGGCTCGCACGGTTGTCGAACGCGCCGTTCGCGGACCGCCTCGTGTCGAAGTTCAGCCTGCCCGTCTCGGGCTGGCGGGACCGTGTCGGGTCGGGGCAGGCAGCAGGGCAGGATGTACCTTCTGACCCAGCCGACACCACACCAGAGAATTAAGGAGTCAGGTGCTCGAGGAGATCGCTATCGAGAACCTGGGCGTCATCCGCTCGGCCCGGGTACCCCTGTCGGACGGCCTGACCGTCATCACGGGCGAGACGGGCGCGGGCAAGACGATGGTGCTCACGGGGCTGAACCTGCTCATGGGCGCCAAGGCCGACCCGCAGTCGGTGCGCCCGGGCGCGTCGTCGGCCGCGGTCGAGGGGCGGGTGCGCGTCTCCGGGCGTGACGCCGTGCTGGGCCGCGTCGACGAGGCGGGCGGCGAGGTGGAGGACGACGGCACCGTCGTGATCCTGCGCACCATCGCCGACGGCCGCTCCCGCGCGCACCTGGGCGGCCGCGCCGTGCCGCAGGGCGTGCTCGCGGAGATCGCCGAGGACCTGTTCACGGTGCACGGCCAGGCCGACCAGCTCCGGCTGCGCACCTCCGCGAAGCAGCGCGACGCCCTGGACACGTTCGTGGGCCCTGCCCACCAGCGCGTGCTGGCGTCCTACCGCACCGCGTGGAGCGAGCGCGGCGGCCTGCTGACCGAGATCGCGGACCTGGAGGCGCGCGGCGCCGAGCGGGCCCGCGAGGTGGAGCTGCTGCGCATCGGCCTGGAGGAGATCGAGCGCGTCGACCCCGTCAGCGGTGAGGACGCCGAGCTGCAGGCGCTGATCGAGCGCCTGTCCAACGCGGAGGGCCTGCGCACGGCGGCCACCGAGGCGCACGAGGCCGTCGCGGGCGAGGACGCCGACGGCGCCCGGGAGAACGCGATCGCGCTGGTCGAGCGCGCGCGGCGCGTCCTGGACGCGGCGGCGCACTCCGACGCCGCGCTCGGCGTGCTCGCCACGCGGTTCGCCGAGGTGGGCTACCTCCTGTCGGACGTGGCGACCGACGTCGCCGCCTACGTGGACGACCTGCAGGCCGACCCGGCCGGGCTGGAGACGGCGCACAACCGGATGGCGGAGCTGAACGGCCTGACCCGGTCGTACGGCGAGACCATCGACGAGGTGCTGCAGTGGGCCAGCGACGCGGGCCTGCGCCTGCTCGACCTGGACGACGGCGGCGACCGCCTCACCTCGATGCGCGCCCGCGTGGCGGAGCTGGACGGTGAGCTGGACCGGCTGGCGGAGATCCTCACGGCCGAGCGCAGCCGGGGCGCGTCCGAGCTGGCCGAGGCCGTGACGAACGAGCTGCACGGCCTCGCGATGGGCGGCGCGCACCTCGTGGTCACGGTGGACGGGCTCGACCAGCCGGGGCCGTTCGGCGCCGACCAGGTGACGTTCCTGCTGGTGCCGCACCCCGGCGCCCCGGAGCGTCCGCTCGGCAAGGGCGCGTCCGGCGGTGAGCTCTCCCGCGTGATGCTCGCCCTGGAAGTCGCCCTGGCGACGTCGGGCGGCGCGGCCGCGGCGCGCACCGCGGACACCCCGCGCAGCACGTTCGTCTTCGACGAGGTCGACGCCGGGGTCGGCGGCCGGGCGGCGGTCGAGGTGGGCCGCCGGCTGGCGCAGCTCGGGCGCAGCACCCAGGTGGTCGTCGTGACCCACCTGGCCCAGGTCGCCGCGTTCGCGGACGCCCACCTCGTGGTCACCAAGAGCTCGGACGGCGAGGCCGGCGCGAGCGACGGCGACGACGGGATGATCACGGTCACGGGCGTGCGCGAGGTCACCGCGGACGCCCGGGTCCGCGAGCTGGCGCGCATGCTGTCCGGCCAGGACGACTCGGAGACGGCGCGTACCCACGCGCTGGAGCTCCTGGAGTCCTCGGTCGTGGGACGATAGAGCGGATGAAGCTGATCTCCCGACCCGAGAAGCGCGCCGACAAGGGCGCAGCGAAGAGTGCCGCCGACCAGGCCACGGTGCTGCCGCAGACCGTGGCGCACGGTCCCGCCCGGATCGGAGCGCGCACCAAGGAGCTCACGTCCCGGCTGAACCACGGCGACGTCGCCGTGATCGACCACGTGGACATCGACCGGGTCGCGGCCGACGCCCTGGTGGCGGCCGCGCCCGTCGCCGTCCTGAACGCCGCCCCGTCGACGTCCGGCAGGTACCCCAACACGGGCCCCGACATCCTGGTCGAGGCCGGGATCGTCCTGGTGGACGACCTGGGGCCGTCGGTCATGAAGATCGACGAGCACGCCGACATCGAGATCGTGGGCGGCGAGGTCGTGGTCGACGGCGAGGTCGTGGCCACGGGCACGTTCCAGACGCCGCGCACGGTGGCGGCGAACATGGCCGCGGCCCGCGAGGGCCTCTCGGCCGAGATCGAGCGGTTCGCCGAGAACACGATGACGTACCTGCGCCGCGAGCGGGACCTCCTGCTCGACGGCGTCGGCGTGCCCGACATCCGGACCCACATCGACGGCCGGCACGTGCTGATCGTGGTGCGGGGCTACCACTACCGGGAGGACCTGGCGCAGCTGCGGTCCTACATCCGGGAGAACCGGCCCGTCCTGATCGGCGTGGACGGCGGCGCCGACGCGATCATCGACGCCGGCTGGCAGCCCGACATGATCGTGGGCGACATGGACTCCGTCTCCGACCGGGCGCTGGCCTGCGGCGCGGAGATCGTGGTGCACGCCTACCGCGACGGCAAGGCACCCGGGCTGGAGCGCGTCAAGGCGCTCGGCGTGGAACCCGTCGTCTTCCCCGCGACGGGGACCAGCGAGGACATCACCATGTTGCTGGCCGACGACAAGGGCGCCGAGCTCATCGTCGCCGTCGGCACGCACGCCACCCTCGTGGAGTTCCTCGACAAGGGGCGCTCGGGCATGGCCTCCACCTTCCTCACCCGGCTCCGGGTCGGCGGCAAGCTGGTCGACGCCAAGGGCGTGTCCCGGCTGTACCGCACGCGAATCTCGAACACCCAGCTCACGCTGCTGTCCGGCGCGGGCGTCGCGGCGGTGCTCGCGGCGCTGGCCTCGACGTCGGCCGGCCAGACCTTCTTCGGACTGATGGGGGCGCGGTTCGACGACGTCGTGTCCTGGATCGGTCACCTGTTCGGCGGCTGACCTGCGAGGATGCTTCCTCGCAAGCACGCCGCCCCGACCTGACACCGGGCCTTCCACCGCTCGGAACATGCTTAAGGACTCCTTCCCACCGTGATCGACTTCCGATACCACCTCGTCTCGCTCATCTCCGTCTTCCTCGCCCTCGCGGTCGGCATCATCCTCGGTGCCGGACCCCTGCAGGGGGCGATCGGCGAGACGCTGACGGAACAGGTGGACGCGCTGCGTGCCGAGCGTTCCGACCTGCGCACCGAGCTCGACGCCACGCAGAGCGCGCTGGACGGCGACGAGCGCTACATCGAGGCGGCGGGCCAGCAGCTGGTCACCGGCTCGCTCGAGGGCGAGCGCGTGGCCGTGGTGCAGCTCGGCGAGGTCTCCCAGGAGGCGCACGACGGCGTGCTGAACCAGCTCGACACCGCCGGCGCCTCGGTCGTGGCCAAGACGGAGCTCACGGACGCGTGGACCGACCCTGCCGAGGAGTCGACCCGCGAGACCGTGGCCGAGGGGCTGCGCGCCAACCTCGGTTCCGCGGTCCCCGAGACGGACGACCCGAACGCCGTGCTCGGCGCGGCGCTCGCCCTGTCGCTCACCGGCAGCGACGGCGGCACCGACCGTAGCTCGCAGGCCACCGACCTGGAGGCCCAGCTGGAGCGCTTCGGCTTCGCGGAGCCGGGCGACGACCAGACGGAGACCGCGCAGGCGCTGGTGCTGCTCGTGGGCCCGGCCGGGCAGCCGCAGGAGACGGCGGACGGCGCCACCGAGGAGGCGGAGCCGACGCCGGACGTGTGGACGGCCGTGACGCTGGCGGCCCAGGAGGTCTCGGGCGCGGCGATCCTCGCCGGCCCGACCGACGACCCGGGCGACGCCGTGCAGGCCGTGCGCGACGACGAGGACATCGCCGCGGTGGTCACGACCGTCAGCGGCATCGACCGGCTCGCGGGCCGGATCAACGTGCCGCTCGCGGTGGCGGCGCGCCTGAGCGGCGTCGTGGGGCAGTACGGGCTCGAGGACGACGCGACGACGGTGCTGCCGCCCGCTGTCGACAACACGCCCGGCGACACCGTGGGCGACACCGCCGGCTGAGCGGGTACGAGCCGGGGCCGAGCGGTACGAGCAGCGCAAAGACCGACACACAGACCGAGGGGTAGTCATGGGTGCAGGAAGGTTCATCGTCGCGGGCGTCGTGGCCGGGATCGCGACGGCGTTCGCGCGCCGCACGCTCGACGAGAAGGTCGCCGCGGGTGCGCTCGGCGGGGACGACACGTGGACGCGGACCAACCACCGCGGCGAGCCGATCAGCCTGCTGGAGGGCCCGGCGGTCACGGCCGGCCTCGTCGCCGGCGCGGCCGTCGGGGGCGGCGCGGCCCCGGGCGCCACGGCGTTCGCCACGGCCGCCGCGGGCGGGTTCGGCCTCTACGACGACCTCGCCGAGGACACCGCCACCCGCACGAAGGGCCTGCGCGGCCACCTCGGCGCGCTCAAGGAGGGCCGCCTGACGACGGGCGGCCTCAAGGTGCTCGGCATCTCCGGCTCCGCGCTGCTGGCGTCCGCCGTCGGCACGCCCCGCACGGCGCGCAGCGCGTTCGGCCACGTGGTCGACATCGGCCTCAACGGCGCGCTCATCGGTGGCACCGCCAACCTGATCAACCTCTTCGACCTGCGCCCCGGCCGGGCCCTGAAGGCCGGCGTCGCGGCGAGCCTGCCGTTCGCCCTCGCCGGCACGGGCGCGGCGGGCGCCGTGCTGGGCGCCGCCGCCGCGGCGGCCCCCAGAGACCTGGGGGAGAAGGACATGCTGGGCGACGGCGGCGCCAACGCCCTCGGCGCGCTCGTCGGCAGCCAGGTCGCGTTCAACGCGCCCCGCGCGGTGCGGTGGGCGGCGCTCGCCGGCGTCGTCGGCCTCATGCTGGCGTCGGAGAAGGTGAGCTTCTCGAAGGTGATCGCCGACAACGAGTGGCTGAACAAGGCCGACATGCTCGGCCGGCGCCCCTCGGCCGCGGTCGAGGAGTCCGTCGCCGAGCTCGCCCAGACCAAGCCCGTGGCCACCCCGGGCGCGTGAGCCGCACCCAGTCCCTGGCGAGCGCGGCGCTGCTCGTCACCGTCGTCACCCTCGCCAGCCGCCTGGTCGGCTTCGGCCGCTGGCTCGCGCAGGGCGCGTGGCTCGGGTCCGACGGCGTCGGCACGGTCTTCAACTCGGCCAACCAGCTGCCCAACCTGCTGTTCGAGGTCGCGGCCGGCGGCGCGCTGGCGGGCGCCGTCGTGCCGCTGCTGGCCGGGCCGCTGGCCCGGGCGGCGTTCACCGCAGACGGCACCGTGGCCTCGAAGGAGCAGGCCTCGCGGATCGCGTCGGCCCTGCTGGGCTGGACGCTGGTCGTCCTCGTGCCGCTGGCCGGGCTCACGGCCCTGCTCGCGCGGCCGATCATCAGCCTGACCGGGCTGGACGATCCCGTCCAGGTGGACGTCGCCACGGCATTCCTGCGGGTGTTCGCCGTGCAGGTGCCGCTCTACGGGATCGCCGTCGTGCTGGGCGGCATCCTGCAGGCGCACAAGCGGTTCTTCTGGCCGGCGTTCGCGCCGCTCGTCTCCAGCCTCGTGGTCATCGCGGTCTACGGGGTCTTCTACCTGCTGGCCGACGGCAACCAGCAGGACGTCGCCGCACTCTCGTCCCAGGCGCTGGTGTGGCTGGCGTGGGGCACCACAGTGGGCGTGCTGTTCCTGGCCCTGCCGCTCGTGGTGCCCGTGTGGCGCACCGGCCTGCGGCTGCGGCCGACGCTGCGGTTCCCGTCCGGCGAGGGGCCGCGTGCCGCGCGCCTGGCCTTCGCGGGCGTGGGCGCTCTGGTGGCTCAGCAGCTCTCCGTGTTCCTCACGCTGCGCGCGGCCAACGCCGCCGGCGGCGACGGCACACTCTCGGTCTACCTGTACGCGCAGCAGGTCTACCTGCTGCCGTACGCGGTGCTCGCGTTCCCGATCGCGACCAGCGCCTTCCCGCACTTCGCGGAGCACGCCTCCGCGGGGCGGACCGGCGAGCTGCGCGACCTGGTCGCGCGCACGACGCGCACCTTGCTGCTCGTGACGGCCCTGGGCATGGCCGCGCTGATCGCGGCGGCCCCGTTCGTCGAGCAGGTCTTCGACCTCATCGTGCGCGGCGACGCCCCCGGCCTCGCCGCGGGGCTGATCACGATGGCCCCCGGGCTGATCGGGTTCGCGCTGATCCTGCACCTGTCGCGCGCGCTGTACGCCGTCGACCACGGGCGGGCCGCGGTGACCGCGACCGCGAGCGGGTGGGGCGTCGCGGCGATCGGTGCCGCGCTCGTGCCGGTGCTGTTCGCGAGCCGGACGCGGGAGTCGGTCTGCTTCGAGTCGTCCTCCGCCTGCGTCGACCTCGCGCTGCGGACCGACGTCATGGCGGCCCTGGGCGCCGTGGGCACGGCCGGGATGGTCGTGGCCGGGCTGGGGCTGCTCCTGGCCGTCCGGCGGCACCTGGGCGCGCCCGCGCTCGGCGGCGTCTGGCGGGCCCTGCTCGTGGTCCTGGTGGCCGCCGCTGTCGGCGCCGCCGCCGGGCTCTGGCTGCCGTGGCGGCTCGGACTGTGGGAGAGCTCGTTCCTCACGTCCACGAACCAGGTGCTGAACGAGGTGCCGTTCGACGGCGGCGAGTTCGCCGCCGAGCTGGGCCTCGGGCTGGCCTTCGGGCTGCTCGCCGCGCTCGTCGCGCTGGCGGTGGCGGTGCTGCTCGACCGGGACCTGCGCGCCGCCGTCGGACCGCTGTTCGGGAAGCTGGGGAGGAAGTTCTCCCGGAAGGCCTGACTTAGCGAGCGCGAACGTCGCAGCAGGGGCAGACTCGACCAAAACCGGTCGATAGTTCCCGCGCGATGCGCGCGTGTGCTGGTCGTTACACCACCAGCACGCCGTACCTCGTTTAGGATGGAGTTCCGTGGTCGAACACCGAAGCAGTCTCCAGTCCCGTCAGCGGTCCGGCGCCTCCACGCCGACCAAGCACATCTTCGTCACCGGTGGTGTGGCGTCCTCTCTCGGCAAGGGTCTGACGGCGTCGTCACTCGGCCGCCTGCTCCGTTCCCGTGGCCTCAGCGTCACGATGCAGAAGCTGGATCCCTACCTCAACGTGGATCCCGGCACCATGAACCCGTTCCAGCACGGTGAGGTCTTCGTCACGGAGGACGGCGCCGAGACCGACCTGGACATCGGGCACTACGAGCGCTTCCTCGACGTCGAGCTCCCCGCCTCGTCCAACGTGACGACCGGCCAGGTGTACTCGCGCGTCATCGCCAAGGAGCGCCGCGGCGAGTACCTGGGCGACACCGTGCAGGTCATCCCGCACATCACCGACGAGATCAAGTTCCGGATGCGCGAGCAGGCGTCCGACGACGTCGACGTGATCATCACCGAGATCGGCGGCACCGTCGGCGACATCGAGTCGCAGCCCTTCCTCGAGTCCGCGCGCCAGGTGCGGCACGAGCTCGGCCGCGACAACGTGTTCTTCCTGCACGTCTCGCTGGTGCCGTACATCGGCCCGTCGGGCGAGCTGAAGACCAAGCCGACGCAGCACTCCGTGGCCGCGCTGCGCTCGATCGGCATCCAGCCGGACGCGATCGTGCTGCGCTCCGACCGCGTGGTGCCCGAGAGCATCAAGCGCAAGATCGCCCTCATGTGCGACGTCGACAACGAGGCAGTGATCAACTGCGCCGACGCGCCGTCGATCTACGACATCCCGCGCGTCATCCACTCCGAGGGCCTGGACGCCTACGTGGTGCGCCGCCTGGGCATGCCCTTCCACGACGTGGACTGGGACGGCTGGAGCCGCCTCCTGGAGCGCGTGCACGAGCCCGAGCACAACGTCGAGGTCGCGCTGGTCGGCAAGTACATCGACCTGCCCGACGCCTACCTGTCCGTGACCGAGGCGCTGCGCGCCGGCGGGTTCGCGAACGACGCGAAGGTGGCGATCCGCTGGGTCGCCGCCGACGACTGCCAGACGCCCGAGGGCGCCCAGGCCTCCCTCGAGGGCGTCGACGCCGTGCTGGTGCCCGGCGGGTTCGGCGTACGTGGCATCGACGGCAAGGTCGGGGCGCTGCGCTGGTCGCGCGAGAACCTCGTGCCGACCCTCGGCATCTGCCTGGGCCTGCAGTCGATGGTCATCGAGTACGCCCGCAACGTGCTGGGCTGGGCCGACGCGTCGTCCACCGAGTTCCACCCGACCAGCAGCCACCCCGTCGTGGCGACCATGGCCGAGCAGAAGTCGATCGTGGAGGGCGAGGGCGACATGGGCGGCACCATGCGCCTCGGCGCCTACGAGGCGTCGCTCACCGCCGGCTCCGTCGTGGCCAAGGCCTACGGCAGCGAGAAGGTGACCGAGCGCCACCGCCACCGCTACGAGGTGAACAACGCGTTCCGCGTCGAGCTGGAGGAGGCGGGCCTGCTGATCTCCGGCACGTCCCCCGACTCGTCGCTCGTGGAGTTCGTCGAGCTGCCCGCCGAGACGCACCCGTACTTCGTGTCCACGCAGGCACACCCCGAGTTCAAGTCGCGCCCCACGCGAGCACACCCGCTCTTCGCGGGCCTGATCGCGGCGGCGCTCGAGAAGCAGTCCTCATGAAGCTGGGGATCGTCGGCAGGTGCGGCGGAGGGACAGCATGAGCAGCGACGAGGTCACGGACGTCATCGACCCCCGCCCCGCGCGGCGGCTCGACGTACCGTTCCAGGGTTTCGTGGTCGACATGGTCTCCGACGAGGTCGACCTCGGCGAGGCCGGCGGCATCGTCCGGCGTGAGTACGTCGACCACCCGGGCGCGGTCGTCGTCGTGGCGCTGACCGACGACGGCAACGTGCTCCTGCTGCGCCAGTACCGGCACCCGGTCGGCGCCTTCCTCTGGGAGGCGCCCGCCGGCCTGCTCGACCTGGACGGCGAGGACCCGCACGTCGCGGCGGCCCGCGAGCTGGCCGAGGAGGCGGACATGAACGCCGGCTCCTGGGACGTGCTGCTGGACCTGCTGCCCACGCCGGGCGGCAGCAACGAGGCCGTCCGCGTGTACCTGGCGCGCGACCTCACGCCCGTGCCCGACGACGAGCGGCACACGCGTGAGGCCGAGGAGGCCGACATGGTCGTGGTCCCGGTGCCGCTGGAGGAGGCCGCGGCGCTGGCGCTCGCGGGCCGGCTGCACAACGCGGCGACGATCGCGGGCGTGCTGGCGGCGGCGATCGGCCGGGCCTCCGACTGGGAGACGCTTCGCCCGGTGGACTCCCCGTGGGAGTACCGCAAGAACTGAGGCTGACCTGAGGCAAAATTCAGGTCGCATGTGTTGCTGACTTCGGTCGGTTGCTTCGAGAT
>NZ_JBHWZO010000104.1:0-20125 GCF_042728455.1 Promicromonospora sp. NPDC060204 | reverse complement strand
CTTCTACCCAGTCATTGGGCCCGGAATCAGGCTGTTTTCGGGCCCAATGACTGGGTAGAAGCGCACCTTCGGATCGCGCCGCGGCCTCGCCCAGGAGCGCCTCCAGCTCCAGGTCCAGCGGGAGCCAGCAGCCCTCGCCCACGAGCTCGCGCAGCACGGGCACCGTGAGGTCGCCGACGGCGACGTCGTGCCGGACGCGCCCGTCGCTGCCGAGCACGATCCAGCGCTCCGGGAGGGCCTCGACCCCGGCGTCGCCCGCGAGCTCGTCGAGGCGGTGCTCCACGAGCACCCAGGCGGCGCCGGTCTCCCGCCGCACCACGTCGAGGGCGCGCCGCACGGCGTCGATCCCGTCGGCGTCGAGCATGGAGGTCGGCTCGTCGAGGAGCAGCAGGCGGGGCGACGGCGCGATGGCCGCCGCGAGCGCCACGCGCTGCAGCTCGCCGCCCGACAGCTCCGCCGTCGCCCGCCCGGCCAGGGCCGCCGCCCCGGCCCGGTCGAGCGCGGTGCGCACGGCCGGCCCGATCAGGCCGGGGTCGATCGCGAGGTTCTCCAGCGGGAACGCGACCTCGTCGAGCACGTCGGGCAGGCAGACGCCGGACTCCGGGTCCTGGGCCACGACGCCCACGACGTCGGCCAGCCCCGCGATCCCGGTGCCCACCAGGGAACGCCCGGCCACATGCACCGCGCCGTCCACCTGCGCGTGGACGGCGTGCGGGACCGCGCCGTGCAGCATCCGGAGCAGCGTCGACTTGCCGGATCCCGACGGGCCGAGCACGAGCACGCCCTGCCCGGCCTCGATCCTCAGGTCGACGGGTCCCACGCCGTCGCCGGTGCCGTAGACCGCCTCCAGGCCGGCGGCCTCGACGATGGTCGCCCCGACGACGGCGGCCTCGACGACGGCGGCGGTAGCGTCAGCGCTCACGGCGCGCCACGGGCCCGCGCAGGGCGGCGTCCGCCCGGCCGATCGCGAACTCGTCGAGCACGCCGGTGCCGTGCAGGCGGTCGACGATCACCTTGGCGAGCAGCCCGCCCAGCACGAGGCCGGAGACGAGCTGCATGCCGAGGCGCAGCGCCAGGATGTCCTGGCCGTACCAGTCGAACCGGAACGCGGACCACACGAAGACCAGGCCCGCGCCCAGCACGCCCGACGCCGCGTACACCCCCCACCCGAACCGGCGGTAGCGGGTCAGCGCGAACGGGAGCTCGCTGCCGGCGCCCTGGATCGCGGCGGCGACCAGCAGGAGCGGTCCGACCGGGGAGCCCAGGAACACGACCTCGACGACGGACGCGATCACCTCGGCGATGATCCCCACGAAGGGCTTGCGGATGATCGCGACGGCGATCGGCGCCACCAGGAGCCAGCCGCCCAGCAGCACGTGCTGCGCCAGGTCGCCGGCCGGTCCCATCGCCACGGCGAGCCCGTTCCAGGCCTGCACGAGCGCCCAGTACAGGAACCCGAACACCACGCCGAGCATCACCATGAGCACGATGTCGCGCAGCGGCAGCCGCGCGCGGCGGCGCTCCGACGTCCCGCTCATCGGGCGCCACCCGCGTGGCTCGGGCTGTTCACCGAGAGGGTGAGGTGGCTGGTGACGTGCTGCACCGTGCGGCCCGCGAGGACCCAGCCGGCGAAGGCGCTGGCGAGCACCCGGCCGGCGTCGCCCTCCAGGCGGGTGACGAAGTGCTGCGAGCCGCGGAACGTCCCGTTGTCCCTGGCGAGCTCGATCGCGGCGTAGATGTCGCGCATGTGGTCCGGCGTGACGTCCGCGCGGACGTCGTCGGCCAGCGGGTACAGCGCCCACTCGGCGGTGACGAAGCGGCCGGTGTCGCGGCCCTGCGGCACCTCGGTGACGCGCGGTCCGGCTCCGCCGGGCAGCTCGCAGGCCACCTCGCCCGGGCAGCCCCGGGACAGGTGCACGGTGATCGCCGCGTGCCTGCCCGACGCCGCGATCCCGGCCGTCAGGTCGGTCACGTACCGCAGCAGGTCGGCCTCGGCGCCGCCCACGTAGGTGCTCACGTCGCCGGTCTCGACGACCAGCCCCGTGGTGTCGGCCTGCCGCAGCGCGCCCAGGATCACGTCGACGTAGTCGTCCGACATCACCGCCGCGGTGATCCGCGCGCCGACGCCGAAGCGCATCGGGTCACCGCGCAGCTCGGCGGTGTCGTCGGTCGTGGTGGCGTGGTCTGCCATCGGGGTGCTCCCTGTCCGTCGGATCTCCGTCGGCACAGGAGGACGGGGACCCTACGGCCCCACGTCCTGAGTCGCTTCCTGCGCCGGCATGATCCGGGTCAGGTTCAACGGTCGGAGTTCGAGTACTCCCTCTCAGCCCGGCATACCGGACTCCCGTGCACTGCTCCCACCGTAACAGCACGCATCGCACCACCTGGACATTCCGGCCGGGCGCTCCCAAGTGTCCGCATAGTGAGAGCAATCGCCCAGGCTCTGGTCAAGCCCGGGACGCGCACCTATACCTCGCCGTCGTCAGGAGACACCCGGCCCCGACGATCGGACGCCCTCATGCCCCTCCGCACACCCGCCAGAGCGGCCTCGCGCCGCCCGACGAACCCCCGCACCGCAGCCGCTGCTGCCGTCGCCCTCGTGCTCCTCGCCTCCGGCTGCGCCGTCGGCGCGCAGGCCGACGACGACGGCGCTGGCAACCTCTCCCCCGACGCCGCACTGCCCACCGAGGTGCCCGCGGGCACCACGCTCGCGATCGGCGACCCCACGACGCAGAAGGCCTTCGAGCTCGCCGGCGACGCGATCGACTCGGACTTCGACTTCGAGATCGAGTGGGCCAACATCTCCGGCGGCCCGCAGACCATCGAGGCGTTCAACGCGGGGGTGCTGGACATCGGCGCGGTCGCCGAGATCCCGCCGATCCACGCGGCCTGGACCGGGCTCGACGTGCAGATCTACGCCTCGCAGTACCGGGAGGACTGGGCGGAGCACCCCGTCTACGAGCTCGCCGGCGCCCCCGGCGTCGAGCTGGCGGACCTGTCCGACCTGCGCGGCAAGCGGATCGCGTTCAGCCCCGGACAGGCCCAGGGCGCGCTCGTCCTGAAGTCCCTGCGGGAGGCGGGGCTCGGCCAGGACGACGTCGAGCTGGTCGAGCTGCCGTCCACCGGCGACGTGTACCCCACGGCGCTGGCCGCCGGTGAGGTCGACGTCGCCCCGGTCGGCGGCACCGCGCTGCTGCGCTACCTCGACAAGTACGCGACCGACGGCGCGACGTCCCTGCGCCACGGCCTGCGGGACGACCCGAGCCACCTCTATGGTCCGACCGACGTGGTGCGCGACCCCGCCAAGGCGGCCGCGCTGCGCCAGTACGTGACCGCCTGGGCCCAGGCGCGGGTCTGGATCTACGAGCACCCCGAGATCTGGAAGGAGAAGTACTACGTCGAGGACCAGGGACTGACCGAGGACGACGCGCAGTACCTCATCGACACCGCGGCCCGGCCCGAGGTCCCGACGGACCTCACCGACGGGATCGAGCGCACCCAGGACACGATCGACCTGCTCGCCGGAGAGCTCGACCGGCCGGAGCTGCGCGCCACCGACCTCTTCGACGAGCGGTTCGGTCCCGTCGCCGGCGAGGCCGCCGAGCAGGCGTGGAGCACGTCGTGACCGCCGTCGTCCAGGCCCGGCCGGCCATAGCCACCGGGCGGCCGACGACCGCGCCGGGGGCCGACGTCCGCCCGGGGATCCGCCGCCTCGGCCTGCGCAAGCCGGTGCCGCTGGCCGCCGGCTCCGGCATCGCGCTGCTCCTGGCGGTCTGGGCCGCAGGCTCGGCCACCGGGCTCGTCGACCCGCGGGTGCTCTCGGCCCCGTGGACCGTGGTGACCACCGCCGTCGACCTCGCGGTCGACGGCAACCTGCTGGAGAACCTGGGCGTCTCGCTGGCGCGGGCCGCCCAGGGCCTGCTCTGGGGAGTGCTGGTGGGGGTCGTCCTCGCCCTGCTCTCGGGCCTGAGCCGCGTCGGTGAGGCCCTGCTCGACGGGCCGATCCAGGTCAAGCGCGCCGTCCCGAACCTCGCCCTGCTGCCGCTGCTCATCCTGTGGTTCGGGATCGGCGAGGAGATGAAGGTGATCACGATCGCCCTCGGCGTGTTCATCCCCGTCTACATCCACACCCACAACGGGCTGCGGTCGATCGACAAGCGGTACGTCGAGCTCGCCGAGACCCTGCGCCTGAGCCGCCGGCAGTTCGTCACGCGCGTCGTGCTGCCCGGCGCGCTGCCCGGTTTCCTGCTCGGCCTGCGCTTCGCTGTGACGGGCTCGCTGCTCGCGCTCGTCGTCGTCGAGCAGGTCAACGGCACCGCCGGCATCGGCTACATGATGGAGCTCGCGCGCACCTACGGGCAGACCGAGGTCATCGTCGTGGGCCTCGTGGTCTACGGCGTCCTGGGCTACACCGCGGACTGGTCCGTGCGCCTGCTGCAGAGGAGGGCGCTGACATGGCGACGCACGCTGGAGGACTGACCACGACCGCCGGGCGGCCCGCCGAGGCGGGAGGCCCCGGGCGCCCCGCCGTCGTCGTGCGCGACCTGGTGCGGACCTACGGGACGCCCGCCGGCGTGCTCAGCGGGCTCGACCTGGAGATCGCCGAGGGCGAGTTCGTCGCGATCCTCGGCCGGTCCGGGTCCGGCAAGAGCACGCTGCTGCGGGCGCTCGCCGGGCTCGACCACGACGTGCGCGGATCGGGCGAGGTGCAGGTGCCCCGCAACGTCTCCGTCGTCTTCCAGGACTCCCGGCTGCTGCCCTGGGCACGCGTGCTCGACAACGTCGTGCTGGGCCACGAGGCCCCGCCGGCCGAGGCCCGCGCGGCCGGCCGCGCCGCGCTGGCCGAGGTGGGGCTCGCCGGGCGCGAGCGGGCCTGGCCGAACGAGCTGTCCGGCGGCGAGCAGCAGCGCGTGTCGCTGGCCAGGTCGCTGGCCCGCAGCCCGGAGCTCCTGCTTGCCGACGAGCCGTTCGGCGCCCTGGACGCGCTGACCCGGCTGCGCATGCACGACCTGCTGCGCGACCTGCTGCGGCGGCACCGGCCCACCGTCCTGATGGTCACGCACGACGTCGACGAGGCGATCGTGCTGGCCGACCGGGTGGTCGTCCTCGACGCGGGCCGCATCGTGCTGGAGCGCCGGACCCCGCCCGGCGCGGTGCACGCCGCCCCGCCGACCGCGGCGCACGCCGCCCCGCCGACCGCGGCGCACGACGTACCGCACGACGCCCTCGACCACGAACCACACCGCACGCTGCGCGCCGAGCTGCTCGACGCGCTCGGCCTGGACCGAGAGGACACCCCATGACCGCGAACCACCGCCCGGGACGACTCAACCTCAACGCGTTCCTCATGAGCAGCGGGCACCACGAGGCGTCCTGGCGCCTGCCGGAGAGCAGCCCCGACGCCACCGGCCACGACATCGCCCACCTGCGCCGCCTCGCCCTGATCGCCGAGAAGGGCAAGCTCGACTCGATCTTCTTCGCCGACGGGCCGGGCTTGCAGGGCGACGTCGGACGGCGTCCCTCCGGCACGCTCGACCCGCTCATCGTCCTCACTGCCCTCGCGACGGCCACCGAACGGATCGGGCTCATCGCGACGGCGTCGACCACCTACAACTCGCCGTACAACCTCACGCGGCGGTTCGCCTCGATCGACCACGTCTCCGCGGGCCGCGCCGGCTGGAACGTGGTGACGACGGCGGGCCCGGAGATCGCCCGGAACTTCGGCCTGGACGACCAGCCCGCGCACGCCGAGCGCTACGCCCGGGCGGCCGAGTTCCTGGAGGTCGCCTACAAGCTCTGGGACTCGTGGGAGGACGACGCGATCGTGGCCGACAAGGCCGCGGGCGTCTGGGCCGACTCCGCCAAGATCCACCCGCCCGAGCACGTCGGCCGGCACTTCTCCGTGGCGGGCGCGCTCAACGTGCCGCGGTCGCCGCAGGGCCGGCCGCTGATCGTGCAGGCCGGGTCGTCCCAGGACGGCAAGGACCTTGCGGCGCGGCACGCGGAGGCCGTCTTCACGGCCCACCAGAGCCTCGGCGACGCCCAGGGGTTCTACCGGGACCTCAAGGCGCGCGCGGTCGCGGCGGGCCGGGACGCCGACGGGGTGCGGATCCTGCCCGGCATCGTGCCGGTGATCGGGTCGACCGAGGCCGAGGCCCGCGCCAAGGAGCGGGAGCTGGACGAGCTCATCCGGCCGGAGTTCGCGCAGCGCCAGCTCGCGCGCACCCTGCGGCTGACGCCCGAGGACCTGCCGCTGGACCGCGAGCTGCCGGCCGACCTGCCCGACGAGGACGAGATCGAGGGCGCCAAGAGCCGCTACACGCTGATCGTGGAGCTCGCCCGCCGCGAGCGCCTGACCGTGCGGCAGCTCATCGGCCGGCTCGGCGGCGGACGCGGGCACCGCACCTTCGCGGGCACCCCGGAGCAGGTCGCCGACGCGCTGCAGGAGTGGTACGACGCCGAGGCCGCCGACGGCTTCAACATCATGCCCGCCGCGCTGCCGTCCGGGCTGGAGCAGTTCACCACCCACGTGCTGCCGATCCTGCGCGAGCGCGGGCTCTTCCGCAGCGAGTACGAGGGCACCACGCTGCGCGAGCACTACGGGCTGGACCGGCCGGCCAACCGGTACGCGACGACCCGGCGCCCGGCGGCGCTGAGCACCACGACGGGAGCCTGACATGGCCGAGGACATCCTCTGGTACATCCCCAACCAGACGCACCCGGGCCACCGCGGGGACGACGCGACCCACGGGCACAACAGCCTCGACACGCTGACCGAGCACGCCACGCAGCTCGAGAAGCACGGCTGGGACGGCGCCCTGCTGGGCACGAGCTGGGGCCGCCCGGACACGTTCACCGTGGCCACCGCCCTGGCCGCCCGGACCACGACGTTCGAGCCGCTGATCGCCGTCCGGCCGGGGTACTGGCGCCCGGCGCACCTGGCCTCGGCCGCGGCCACGCTCGACCACCTCTCGGGCGGCCGCGTGCGGATCAACATCGTCTCGGGCCAGGACCACCTGGCCGCGTACGGCGACGCCGAGGGCGACCAGGCGCACCGCTACGCGCGCACCCGGGAGTTCCTGCAGATCGTGCGGCGGCTCTGGACGCAGGAGTCGGTCACCTACGCCGGCGAGCACTTCCAGGTCACCGACTCGACGCTCGACCAGCGCCCGGTGGCCCGGCCCGGCCGGCCCCACCCGCGGCTCTACTTCGGCGGCGCGTCGGCGGCGGCCGAGCGGGTCGCCGCCGCGGAGGCGGACGTGCAGCTGTTCTGGGGCGAGCCGCTGGACGGCATCGCGGAACGGATCGGCCGCCTGCGCGCCCTGGAGGCCGAGCTCGGGCGCGAGCACGCGCCCCTGGAGTTCGGGCTGCGCATCACGACGCTCGTCCGGGACACCACCGAGCAGGCGTGGGCCGACGCCGAGGCGAAGGTCGCCCGGCTGGCCGCGCAGGCGAACCACGAGGCGCCCGGCGGCCGCCCGTGGGGCAGGGCGTCCGCCGTCGGACAGCGCCGCCTGCTGGAGCTGGCGGAGCGGGGCGACGTGCTGGACGACATCCTCTACACGGCGCCCGGCCGGGCCGGCGGTGGTGGCGCCGGGACGACCTGGCTGGTCGGGACGGCGCAGGAGGTCGCCGCCGCGCTGCGGAGGTATGAACGGCTCGGCGTGACCCACTTCGTGCTCTCCGACACCCCGTACCTGCCCGAGATCGAGCGGCAGGGCAGGGAGCTGGTGCCCCTGCTCCGCGGGGCCCGTTGATCGGGGGGAGAGCACAGTCCCGGTCACCGATGTGCGCTGCCTCCGGATGCGTCCACGCAGAACACGTTTTCGCCCGTGCGCGCCACACCCGGGATCCTCCGAGGTGGCGCTACCGTACGGGTGCCCGCCAGGCAGACGTCGACGCAGACCTGAAACGGAGTTCCTGTGGCACGAGGTATCGGCATCCCCCGCCGCACCGGCGCACTGCTCGCCGCGACGGGGGTCGCGGCGAGCGTCGCCCTCGCCGGGTGCGGGGCCTCACCCGTCACCGGCGCAACGGCCGACCTGTCCCCCGACGCGGTCTCCGCCGCGCTCCAGGAGGGCGGCCACCTGCTGGTCTGGGCCTGGGAGCCCACGCTGGACCAGGTGGTCGAGAGCTTCGAGGCCGAGTACCCGAACGTGGACGTCGAGCTGGCGAACGTCGGCACGGGCAACGACCACTACGTGGTGCTGCAGAACGCGATCAGCGCGGGATCCGGCGTGCCCGACGTCGCGCAGGTCGAGTACTACGCCCTGCCGCAGTTCTCCATCGCGGGCTCGCTCGCGGACCTCGCGCCGCTGGGCGCGAGCGGGCTCGACGGCACCTACTCCCCCGGGACCTGGGGCTCGGTGACCGACGGCGACGCCGTGTACGGCCTGCCGATGGACTCCGGCCCGATGGCCCTGTTCTACAACGCGCGGACCTTCGAGGCGGCCGGCGCCGAGGTACCGGCCACGTGGGACGAGTTCGTCGAGGCGGCACGCAAGATCCACGCGCACGACAGCGACGCCCACCTCATCGCGGACGACGGCAACGCCGGGTTCGCGACGTCGATGGTCTGGCAGGCCGGCGGGACGCCGTTCACCGTCGACGGCACCACGGTGTCCGTCGACCTCGCCGACGAGGGCTCGACCCGGTTCGCCGGGATGTGGCAGCAGCTCCTGGACGAGGACCTCGTGGCGAAGGTCCCGGAGTGGTCGGACGAGTGGTTCCAGCGGCTCGGCGACGGGTCGATCGCGGCGCTGGTCACGGGCGCCTGGATGCCCGCGAACCTGGAGTCCGGCGCACCCGCGGCCGCGGGCGACTGGCGCGTGGCGCCCATGCCGCAGTGGACGGCGGGCGCCACCGCGACGGCCGAGAACGGCGGCTCCGCGCTGTCGATCACGGAGGCCAGCACCCAGAAGGCGCTGGCCTACGGGTTCCTCCAGTACGCGAACGCCGGCGACGGCGTGCAGGTCCGGCTCGACCACGGGAACTTCCCGGCCACGACGGCGGACCTCACCAGCCCCGAGTTCCTCGGCAAGGAGCCCGAGTACTTCGGCGGGCAGAAGATCAACGAGGTGCTCTCGGCGTCGGCCACCGGCGTCGTCCCCGGCTGGCAGTACCTGCCGTACCAGGTCTACGCCAACAGCGTGTTCCCCGACACCGTCGGCCAGGCGTACACCGGCTCGACGCCGCTGGCCGACGGCCTGGCCGACTGGCAGGACTCCATCGTCAAGTACGGCAACGCGCAGGGCTTCACCGTCTCCGGACCGTGAGCAGGCCCGTGCTGCCCGCGGGCGCGTGAGCGGCCGCCGCCGGGTGGACCTAGCCGAGCACCAGCTCGCGGAGCCCGGCGTCCGACGCCGCCTGGGCGTCCCGGTCGTACGTCGAGCTGAACGCCATGATCTCCTGCGTCCCCGTGATCTCCGCGAGCCGGTCCAGGTGGCTCCGCACCGTGGCGGGTGAACCGACGGCGCCCTGCGCGAGGTGCGCCTCGACGCGGTCGCGCAGCTGCTGGGTCCAGGGCTGGGCGCGGATCGCCTCGACCGGCTCCAGCGGGCCGAACTCGCCCGTCTGCCGGGACCGGGCCATCGCCCATGCCTCCGGCAGGGCCAGCTCGCGCGCCTCGGCGTCGGTGTCGGCCACGAGGACGTCGAGCGAGACCGTCACCGACGGTTCCGGGGCACGCGGTGAGGGCCGGAACTCCGTCCGGTACGCCGCGAGCGCGTCCGGCAGCGACGGGCTGCGGAGCACCGGCCCGCCGACGACCACCGGCAGCCCCAGGCCGGCGGCGACGGCGAGGCCCCGGCCGGTGGCGAGCACGTAGAGTGGGACGGCGCGCGCGGCGGCGGGCCGGGCGGTGACCGCCGCGGTGCCGTCGAGGTGGTCGCGCAGCTCCGCGATGTCCTCCGGGAACGTGTCCGGGGCGTCCGCACCGTGCCGGAGCGCCCGGCGGACCGGGGCCGTGAAGCCGAGGGTGCGCCCCACGCCGAGGTCCACCCGGTCCGGGTAGAGGGCGTCGAGCATCAGGAACTGCTCGGCCACCACCAGCGGCTGGTGGTGGGGCAGCATCACGCCGCCCGAGCCGATCCGGATCGTCGAGGTGTGCGCCCCGAGGGCGCCGAGCAGCACCGGCGGCGACGCCGAGGCGATCCCCGGCACGGCGTGGTGCTCGGCGACCCAGAAGCGGTGGTAGCCCAGCCGCTCGGCCGACACCGCCCGCTCGATCGTGTGACCGAGCGAGGCGGCGTCGGAGTATCCGGTGCGGGTGCGGGAACGGTCCAGGAGGGAGAGCCTCACACGAGCCCTCAACCCCGGGGGCGCCCGGGCGCTTCCCGACGCCGACGCGACCCCGCCCCGGGCTACGGCGTGGGCCGCGTCGGCCGCGTCGCCGTCATCGGCAGCTCGCCCCGCAGCATGCGGCCCCCGTCGTTCGTCAGGCGCAGGTAGTAGTCCGAGGAGCAGGCGGTCCCGTCCTCGTCGAGCGCCCAGATGCCCGAGCCCGCGGGCACGTCGCCCGCCGACGCGGCGGTCTTGGCGATCTGGTTGCCCTCGTTGTACTCGTCGAACATCGAGATGTACGCGCTGGCCACCCCCGCCCGGGCGTGGTTCCAGAACTGCCGCCACATGAAGTCGCCGTGCACGCGCTGCCGCTCCTGCAGGTCTCCGGGCAGCACGCAGGGCTGGTAGTCGATGCCGAGGCGGGTGCACTCCGCCAGGTCGGGAACGGTCGCGCGGGCGTAGAAGTCGTCTGCGCCGCCGACGTTGCCGATCCGCCCGACGAGCCACGGCGAGATCATGTCGAACGACCGGTAGACGTCCGCGAAGCCGTCCCGCGAGTCGTCGCCCTCGGTGCGCCACCAGGTGGGCACGCCGCCCATGACGTAGCAGCCCTGCGCCTGGAACCAGTCGACGACCTCCTGGCACTCCTGCGGCGTGAACGGCCGCTGGGGGTCGTCGAACCCGAAGCCCCAGATGCCCACGACCGGCTTGCCGTTCTGCCGCGCGTAGGCGGAGGACGCCGTGTGGGCCGACATCTTGCCCGCCCAGTCCTGCGTGATCTGCGTGCGCATCTGCGACCAGTCGCTCACGTCGTACATGACGTAGTACTTCACGCCGGTCCGCTCCGCGGCCGACCGGACCCGCCCGGCGACGGCGTCGCGCGTCGGCCCCTCCGCCCCGAACGGGTTGAACCGCTGCAGCGCCGCCGTGTGGATCCCGTTCTCGGCCATCCAGCGCAGGTGGACGTCGACGGTCTGCTGGTCGTAGGAGGAGAAGAGCCGGGCGGCGCGGCCGTCGTTCAGCGCCGGGAACCCCGTGGCGTACGTGGCCGCGTACTCGCGCACGTCCGGCCACGACTTGATCGCGGAGTTGCCGGGCGACGGCGGCTGGTCGGCCTGGCGGGCCCAGTGCCACCACAGGTCGATGGGGGCGCCGTCGCCCCGGCAGGCGAACCAGCCCTGGTAACCGGCGGTGATCTTGCCGACGACGTCGCCGGGCGGGCTGACGGCGACGGCCGACGCGGCGGCCGCGGTGGGCGTCGCCGCGGACGACACGGCGCCGGGTGCGGCGGCCGCCGTCGCGACCGCCGCGGAGAGGCTGAGGAAGGAACGTCGGGAGAGGGTCATGTGGTGTCCGTTCGTCGAGGTGACGGGGCACGACGTCGTCGTCGTGCACCGGGTACGTCGATCACGTGCGGTGCGGCGGAGCGGTGGGTGACCTCCCTTCGGCCGGGATCCGGTCGACGTCGAAGCGCAGGGAGTACGAGACGGACTCCCCCGGCGCGAGCACGGGCAGGGTGCCCGCCTCGCGCGCGGCCGCGCGGCCCTGGATCGCGGGGGCGTTGGCCGGTTCGAGCCCGAGGACGTTCTGCCCGGGGGCGAACATCTTCCACTGGTAGAGCACGGGCAGGGTGGCGGTCGGGAACGTGAGGGTCAGCCGCAGGCCGAGCGCCGGGTTGGCCACGACGGCCCGCCCCGTGCCGGGCGCCAGGTCGTGCCGGTGCACGCGCTGGCGGTAGCCCGGCTCGGGCGCCGAGACCTCGCGCCACGGGTCGCCCACCGCGTCCGGGCCGTCGGGCTCGACCCGCTCAGAGGAGACGTCGAGCGCGGCGGCCTCGGACACCAGCGGCCACCCCAGGTTGGCGTGGTAGAGCACCAGGTGCGGCTCTGGACGCCACCCCTCGTTGGTCACGGTGTCCTCGACCGTCACCCACGTCGACCCCAGGCCGGCCCGGATCCGGCGGCGGAGCACGAGGTGCTCCTCGTGCAGGGCGGCCTGGCGCACGACGCCCTCCACGACCAGCTCGTCGCCCACGACGGCGGCCCGCTCCAGGCTCGCCGGCAGCGAGGTCAGGCGACCGTGCTGCGGGAACCGCCGCCCGCCGTCGACCACCGGCGAGCCCACGTGGTCGAGGCCGCAGGTGACGAGCAGCCCGCCGCCGAACGACGTGCCGAAGTCGTCGGCGCGGTAGAGGCCGGGGGCGGAGAACCCGGCGGGCGCGAGCCACGCGAGCTGCACCCCGTGCACCGTCAGGGCGCCGAGGTCGAGCGCCCGGTCGGGCAGGACGTCGAGCTCCAGCCCGCCGCCGGTCACGAGCCGCAGGCGGCGGGCGCCCCGGGCCGGGCCGTCCGCCTCGACGACCTGCTCGACCCGGGCCACCTGCGCCAGCGACCCCATGCGCGGCCCGGCCTCGTCCCGCGTCAGTCCTGCGAAACGCACAGGTCCGGGCCCCTCCCGCGGTGCTGACACAGCTCGACTCCTCTCTCTCGGTACGGCGGGCCCGCCCTTCGGCCCCGCCTCACACGGGTCTCCCCCGCGCGTCCTGCCCGGCCGGGGACGCGGCCCGACTACCGAGCCGCGTCCCCGCCGTGTCCCACCGGCCCCGGCGTCAGCCGCAGGCCGCCGCGTCGTACGGCAGCGCCACGACGCCGGCCGCGCCGGCGCCGTCCGTCACCGTCAGCGAGACCTCGCCGGCCGCGACCGACCGGGCGCGCGTCGGCAGGGTCAGGCGGGTGTCCGCCCCGGGTGCGAGGCCGTCGACCTGGCGCTGCCCGAACGGCGACGCCAGCCTGACCGCGAGCGCCTCCGGCCCCGTGTTGCGCAGCCGCACCACGACCTGGGCCTTGGGGCCCGTGCACCTGGTCGTGGCCCGCGCCTCGACCCAGGTCTCGGGTGCGGGCTCGAACGCCGCCACGAGCCGGGTGTCGGCCGTGAGCGCGAACGGGTACCGGCTCGCGGACGAGACGGTGCCGCCGTCGGCGTCCCGCCAGCCCGCGAACCGGGAGCCGGGCGCGGGGTCGGCGACGGCGGTGACCGTGGCACCGGTCTCGTACCGGCCGGGCTCGGTCTCGTTGCCCTCGACGCGGGCAGTGCCGTCGCCGTCCGCGGTCACGGTCAGGGCCGACGTCGCCATGTTGATCGCCATCGGGTTGACGATCGTGACGTCGCCGCGGCTGGTCGTGCCGTTGTAGCGCATGAGGTTGACGACCGTGACGGCGCTGGACGCGTCGGCGTCGACCGTGTGCCCGCCGGGGCCGAGGTTGTCGGTCCCGAGGTTGAAGGCCGTCACGGTCGCGCCGTCGGTCGCCACGATCCCGTCGTGCGACCCGTAGGCGAACGTGTTGCGGACCTGGAGGTCCTGCGCGCCGACGGCGTGCACTAGCACCTCGCGCTCGCGGCTGATCCCGTCGATGACCTGGGCGAAGAGGTTGGCCTCCTCGACCGGGCCGGGCAGGCCGTAGGCGTTGCGGGTGGCGACGTTGCCGTTGGACAGCACGCCGTCCACGACGCCGTCGGACGCCGCGCCCACGCGGACGCCCTCGTCGAGGAAGATGCCGAGCACCCGCCGCACCAGGAAGCCGTCGGCGCGGTCGGTGAGGTCGACGGCGTTCCACGCGTTGTCGAGGCCCACGTTCTCGACGTAGACGCCCGGGGCGTCGCCGCGCACGGCGAACGGGTAGGGCACGGCGCCGTCGTCCGACGCCGGGTTGTTCTCCGGGTGCAGCACCCGCAGGCCGCGCACCCCCGCGTCCCGGCCGGCGAGGGTCACGACGGCGGGCGCGGCGGCGGCCTCGGCGACCGACGCGTCGTCGGTGCCGTCCTGGCGGCCCTCGTACGCGACGAGCACGGTGCCCGAGGACTCCACGAGGGAGGTGCGGTTCGGCACGGCGGACGAGCCGCGCAGCTCGACCCCGGCCGGGACCGTGAGGTGCCCGCGCACGGTGTACCAGCCGGCCGGCAGGTACACGACGCCGCCGCCGGCCTGCCCGGCGTCGTCGAGCGCGGCCTGGATGCCGGCGGTCGCGTCGACGTCGGAGAACTGCTTCGGGGTGCGCGGCACGTCGTACGGCGCGGCCGTGACGTCCCAGAGCCGGTCGGCGGGCCGCGGGGCCGGGCGGGCCGGTCCGGGCTGCGGCACCTCGGCCGGGCCGTCGAGGGTGTGCACCGTGCCTTCGAGGGCGCCGCTGACCGCGGTGTCCGTCAGCTTGACGTAACCCGCCGAGGTGTTGCGCACGGCCGCCACGGAGCCCTCCAGGGTGCTGGAGGCGAAGGCGGACCCCCACCGCTGGTCGGAGTTCTCAGCCAGGACGGCGATGTCGGTGTCGACGATCTCGGCGTCCACGAACACGCCGGTGAACGAGGCGCGCGGCCCCTTGACGAGCTTGATGCCCACCGCGTAGTCGGCGGCGTGCAGGCCCACGAACTGGTCCCACTCGAGGTCGGCGAGCACGAAGCCCGTGCCGTGCGCGCGGGTCCACGCGTCGAGCACCGCCCGGTCGGGCGCGCCGTAGGCCGCCCCCGCCGACGCCCAGTAGCCGTTGTCGAGGCGCACGTCCTCCCAGACGCCGACGTCGGCCCCGTTGTACCCGGCGGCGCCCTCGTACAGCACCGTGCCGGACACGTTGCGCACGTTCGCGAGCTCGTGCCCCTGGGCGCCCGGCCCCTCGCCGCGGTCGTTGCGCATGGTCGAGATGCCGATGCCGCGGTAGGAGTTGAGGAACGTCAGGTCCTGCACGGTGCCCAGCATGTAGTTCTCGTTGCCGATCCAGGCGAGCCCGGGCACCTCGACGGTCCACCCGTAGGGCACGGGGTCGGCGGCGTCCTGGTCCGGGTAGTACGTCGTCAGGCCGACGACGCCGGCCGAACCGCCCACGCGCAGCAGCGGCGGGCCGTCGTCGCCGGACGGCAGGTGCGCCTCCAGCACGGTGCCGAGCCCGGCGGGCGCCCCCGGGGCGCCGACCGGCTGCTCGTCCAGGTCGCGGTGGTCGCCGCGCAGCGTGCAGTAGGCGTACACCTCCAGGGTGTCGCTCACCCGGTAGGTGCCGGCGGGCAGCCACACCGTGCCGCCCCCGGCGTCCCGGCAGGTCGCCAGGGCCTCCTGGATGGCGGCGGTGGAGTCCTCCGCGCCCGTGGGGTCGGCGCCGAGGTCGGTGGCGTCGCGGTCGGCCACCACGACGTCGTCCGTGGGGAACACCGTGGAGACGGCCCGCGGCTCCAGGCGCACCGGGCGCACGTCGCGGACCTCCAGCGCGGTCAGCCCGTAGGCGCCGCGCTGCGTGGCGAGCTCGTCCAGGGCGAGGCGCACATAGCGCGCCGTCGTCTCCTCGAAGCGGGTGCGGAGCGGGTTGGCGCCCAACGACCCCGCGGTCGCGACGGTACGGAACGTGCTGCCGTCGTCCGACACCTGGACGCGGTAGACGTGCGCGTAGTCCGCGGTCCAGTCCACGACCACCTCGTCCAGGGTGGTCGGCCCGCCCAGGTCGACCTGCACCCAGGCCGTGGCCTGGTCCCGCCCGGACACCCACGCGGAGCCGGTGCCGTCGGTCACCGCGCCGGGCGTGCCGCCGCTCGTTGAGCTCGCGGTCGCGTCGGCGCCGCGGGCCAGGTCCGTGGTCCGCTCGGCGGCGAGGAACGCCTCCAGGGCGTCCTGCAGCGCGTCCGTCGCGGCGTCGACCTCGGGCCCGGACGCGGCGGGGTCGTCCAGCACGGCCTGCGCCGCGTCGATCGCGCCACGCAGCCCGGCCCGCGACCCGGCGGGGAACTGCCCGTCGCGCCCGCCCTCGCGCGCGGCGAAGTGGGCCACGTCCGCCTGCCGCACGAGCTGGCGCAGGCCGACGGCGGGGTCCACCGTGCGCGGCAAGACCGTCACCGCGAGCGAGTCGATCCGCACGTCCCGCGTGGAGCCCTCGACAGAGAGCCGGAAGTCCGACCCGTTGGAACGGTTGGTCAGCAGGGCGTCCTCCAGGAGCCAGGACCGCGAGGCCCACGTGCCGTCGTCAGCCAGCTCCAGCCGGGCGGACGGGCGGAACATGTCGGGGATCGTGTCCCCCGGCGAGTCGTACTGGAGGAACATCGAGCCGCCGCCCTGCTGCACCGTGGCGTCGACCAGCACGCGGTCGCGCACGTCGCGCGCGTACGCGTCCGAGACGTTGGCGTAGACGAAGTTCGTGCCCTGGGCGCGGCCGGTCTGCCAGTACCCGCGGCCGTCGGCGGTGCCGGTCACGAGGCCGGCGGTGTCGTCCCCCGCCCGGACGGCGATGCCGCGCTCGGCCACCGCCGGCCCGAGGTCCACGCTCGTGCCCTGCGCCACGACGCGCACGGCCGCGACGGTCAGCTCGCCGTCGGCGCCCGCGAGCTCGACCTCGGCGCCGGCCGCCGCGCCCGCCGCCGCCCCCGAAGACAGGGTCCCGGCGGGCAGCACCACGACGGTCGTGGTCCAGCCGTCGCCGTCGGCGTCCGCCTCCGGGGCGCCGGACGGCGTCTGCTCGCCGCCGGCCGTGGCGACCACCGCCTCGCCGGCCCGGTGGTCCACGACGAGGTAGCCCGGCGTGCCGTCCAGCCGGCCCACGTACTCGTCGGCGAGGTCCAGGGCGAGGCGCCCCGCGCCCGCCGCCCCGTCGGTGCGCCAGTAGGCGCGCCCGGCGTGCTCGCCCGTCACCTGCCCGCCCGCGGTGGGTGCCGTGGCGACGGCGATCCCGTGGGTCAGCGGGGTCGCCGACAGGTCGGCGCCGACCCCCACCGGGTACCGGTCGACGTCGACCAGCGGCCCGGCGGCGGGGGCCGCGGCGGCCGGGGCCACCAGCCCCGCCGTCGTCAGCGCCACGGCCGCGGCCGTGGCCAGCACCCGGGCTCTTCCTGCGTTCATGTTCATCCTCAACACCTTTGTTCGGACTGACGTGAATGGGACGTGCGGGTCGTGCGGGTCGTACGGGTCGTGCAGCCGTCAGACGGTCAGGCCCTCGGCGGCCGCCGTGACGCCGGGGTCGAGCGCGTCGCCCGTGCGCCACGAGTGCACGGGGACGAAGCCGAAGAGCTCGCGCGCGGCCGTCGTGTCGATGACGGTCGCGGTGCCCTCCAGGGGGCGCGCCACGCGGGTCTCCGGGTGGAAGCGGGCGAGCAGCTCCGCCGTCGGCACCTCGCTGGTCGTGTCCGGCGCCGCCACGTTGACCACGTGGTAGCCGTCGACGCCGGACTCCAGCACGGCGCGCACCACGCCCGCGGCGTCGCGCGTGTCGAGCCAGGTCCACAGCTCCTGCCGCATCGCCCCCGGGTCGCGGCGGGCGAGCTCGACCATCTCGCGCAGCCGGTCGCCCGTGCCCACGAACGGGATGCGCAGCAGGGTGGTCGCCATGCCGTACCGGCGCGCGGCGTACGCGCCGACCTGCTCGGAGGCCAGCTTGGACAGCGCGTAGGCGTCCACCGCGACCGGCTCCTGCGCCTCGTCGACCGGGACGTACGCGGGCGACAGGTGCCGCCCCGCCCACGGGTAGCCGTACGCGGAGAAGGACGACGCCGCCACGGCGACGCGCACGCCCGCCCGGCCCGCGCCGTCGAGCACGCAGAAGGTGCCCTGCGCGTTCTGCGTGAACGTCTGGTCGTCGGGCACCTGGCCTGGTGACGCGATCGCCGCCAGGTGCACGACGCCGTCGACCGCCACCGCCCCGGACCCTGCTCCGGCCCCCGCCCGCAGCGCCGACCCCACGAACTCCGGGTCCCGCGAGTCCCCCACCAGCACGGCCTGCGCGGACGGCGCGTCGAACGGGACGCGGTCGGTCGCCACGACGCGGTAGCCGGCCGCGGCGAGCGCCGGGACGACGACCCGGCCGATGCCGCCGGCCGCGCCGGTCACCAGCACGGCGTCGCCGGGGCGGAGCGCACCGGCGCGACCGGTCGGGGGCAGGGGCAGGGTGTGGTTCATGACGGGGTGGGTTCCGATCTGTGGTGCGGCGGGGGCCGGCGGGTGGTGGGTCATCCCTTGACCGCGCCGGCGAGCCCGTTGACGAAGTACCGCTGGGTGGCCAGGAACAGGATGATCACGGGGATCACCACGATCAGGGCGCCGGCCATGAGCTGGTTGTACTGGACGACGTTGGACGACTGGAGCTGCTGCAGCGCGATGGGCAGCGTGAACGTGGCCGGGTCGTTGAGCGAGACCCGGGACAGCAGGTACTCGTTCCATGTCGGGATGGCCGTGAGCAGCGCGACCGTGATGAGGGCCGGCCGGGCGAGCGGGAGGTAGATCCGCGTGAAGATCCGCAGCTCGCCCGCGCCGTCGACCCGCGCAGCGTCGCGCAGCTCGTCCGGCAGGGACCGGAACGAGTTGGTGAGCAGCAGGATCGACAGCGGTGCGGTGCCGTTGACGAACGGGAGGATCAGGCCCAGGTGCGTGCCGAGGATCCCCATCTGGTTCTCGAGCAGCACGATCGGCAGCAGGGTGACCACGCCGGGCACGAACAGCAGCACCAGGAACAGCCGGAAGAACGCCTGCCGGCCCGGGAACCGGAGCACCGCGAACGCGTACGAGGCGGCGGAGTAGACGACGACCACGCCGAGCGTCGTCAGCCCCGTGACCTTGAGGCTGTTGAGGAAGTAGTCGAAGAAGTGCAGCTGCGCCCAGGTGTCCACGATCGTGCTGAACGTGGGGTCGTGCGGGATCAGGTGCCCGCCCTGGATGACCTCCTGCTGCGTCTTGAACGCCGCCGAGACCATCCAGAGGAACGGGTACAGGCTCACGACGGCGTAGCCGGCGAGCAGCACCGCCACGACGCCGCGGGCGACGACCACCTTGGCGGGGGTACGACGGCGGCGCGGCGTCCGCGGGACGGCCGGCGCGTCCGGCGCGTCCGGGACCGTGCGGTCGGTGACGGTCGTCATGGCTTCTCCCGGGTGACGCGCTGGTTGACGATCGCGACGGCGAGCGCGGCGAAGAACAGGAGCCAGCCCAGGGCGCTGGCGAGGCCGAGGGTCGGCGCGAGCTCCTGCTGGAACGCCAGGTCGTAGGTCTCCAGGCCGAGCACGTTGGTGCGGCCGGCCGGGCCGCCGTTGGTCATGATCAGGAAGATCTGGAAGCCCTGGAGGGCCTCGCGCACGTTCAGCAGCGTGATCACCGCGGTGGTCCCGGCCAGGAGCGGCCGCACCACCGAGAGGTTGGTGCGCCACCAGCCGGCGCCGTCGAGCTGCGCGGCCTCCAGGAGCGAGGGGTCGATGGACTGCAGCCCCGTCAGGTACAGCAGCATCGCCACGGGCACGCCCGACCAGACCATGATGACGACGAGCGTCGGCATCGCGGTGGCGGGGTTGCCGAGCCAGCCCTGCGGCTGTTCGAGGCTGCCCAGCCCGACGGTGCGCAGCAGCAGGTTGACGGCGCCGTTCGGCTCCAGCACGTACTGCCAGGCCATGTACACCGCGATGCCCGCGGTCACGTAGGGCACGAAGTACACCGAGCGCAGCACGCCCGCGAACCGGCGCGCCTGGTTGAGCACCACCGCGAGCGGGAACGACACGAGGACGATCAGCAGCGGCACGGCGACCATCACGCCGAGCGTGTTCAGGGCGGCCCGGTGGACGACCGGCGCGTACACCGGGCTCGCCCACAGCAGGTCGGCGTAGTTCTTCAGCCCGACCCACTCCCAGGTGGGGGTGAGCCCGTTCCAGCGGACGAACGAGAGCTGGGCGCTGAAGAAGAGCGTGTAGACGCCCATGACGAGGAAGAGCAGGAGCGCGGGGGCGATGAACACGTAGCCCCACGGACCACAGCGTGGGGCACGCACGACCTCACCCGCTTCCCCGAGGACCCCCGCGACCCGTTCCGCGCCTGGGACGCCGCCGACGCCTACCTCCTGCG
>NZ_JBHWZO010000103.1:0-20185 GCF_042728455.1 Promicromonospora sp. NPDC060204 | reverse complement strand
GGCGGACGCTGCCCGTGCGGGCGGCGTCCGCCTCTCTCGTGCGGGCGGCTCAGCGGGCCGGGCTCAGCGGGCCGGGCTCAGCGGGCCGTCAGCGTGGCGAACACGGTGACCGCGCACCCGTCGCCGGCGCGGACGGTGGTGAGCACCACGCTGTCGCCCTTGCGGGTCAGGTCGACGACGGTGCGGCGGGGCCGGTTCGTCGTGTCCTTCTCGGCGAAGCCGCCGGAGGTGAACCAGGAGCGGTAGTCGAGCAGCACGTCGGTGCATGCGGCGTCGACGGTCGCGTCGAGCGTGACCTGGTAGCGGCCGTCCGCCCCCGTCACGGAGCTCGACTCGACGTCGGCCCCCTTCGGCACGAGCACGACGTCGTCGGGGAAGCCCGCCACGAGGCCGGCGGCGCTGCCGGTCCGCTGTCCGCCGCCGAGCCTCCCGGCGGCCGGTCCGGTGGCGTTGCCCAGGCCGTTCGCCGGCGACCCGTCCTGCGCCACGGGCGGGATCACCTCGCTGCCGTCGCCGCCGCTCTGCCCGTCGCTGCCGCCGTCCGGCATGGGCGCCGTGGCCCCCGTCTTCGTCGGCTCGGTCTCGGGTTCGGCGCTCGGCTCCGCGCTCGTGCCCGGTTCCGTGCTCGGCTCGGCCGACCCGGTGGCGGCGTCGTCCGGCTCGTCCGACGGCGTGGCCGAGGCCGTGCCGGGACTCGTCGCGGAGGCCGTGCCGTCGTCGGGCGTCCGGCCTGCCTCGGGCGTGCCGGTGCAGCCGGTCAGGACCAGGGCCGCGGCCAGCAGCGGTGCGGCGGCCGCGGTACTCCTGGCCGCAGTACTCCGGGCCGTGGTGCTCCTACGGTTCGTGCGCATGGTGTCATCCCCTGACCACGCTCGGGGACCAGGCCTGCGGGATCGCGACGGCCGGAGCCGCCGAGCCGTCCGCGGGCAGGGCCCAGACGTCGGTGGTGCCCGGCGCGTCGGCGCGGGGCAGCCCGTACAGGATCGTCGTGTCGTCGAGCCAGGTGATCTGGTCGTCGACGTTCCGCTCCTCGCCGTCCAGCACGGTGATCGCCATCGTGTCGAGGTCGAGCACCGCCGGGGTCCAGTGCGGCGTGGCCGCGCCGGGCTCCCGCGCGTCGTGCTTGAACGCCAGGCGGGTCCCGTCCGGCGACAACGAGGGGCACTCCACGCCGTCGAGCAGCGTGACGAGGGTGCGGTCGTCCAGGTCGCCCTGGACGAGCCAGGTGCGGCCGAGCGACTGCGACTGGACCGTCGCGTAGAAGGTCCGTTCGTCCACGAAGGTCACGCCCCACACGTTCCGGTCCACGGGGGCCACGGGCTCGCCGTCGACGAGCAGCGTGAAGTCCTCGAGGTTGCCGGACACGTCGGAGCCGTCGGCGCGGTGCACCGTCGTCTCCGTGGAGAAGCCCGTCGTGGCGTACGAGTGGCCGGTCACGAACGCCGTGGTGGCCACCAGGCCGTCCGGCGAGAGCCGGGTGCGGCTGGGGACGCCGGGCAGGGGCCAGCTCGCCGTGGGCTCCCACGCGTCGTCGAGCACCTCGGCCTCGTAGGTGGTGACGACGCCGCGCCGGGTGTGCAGGCAGACCGTCGTCTCGCCGTCGGAGTCCACGCGGTCGCAGACGGCGGGCGTCACCTCGCGGGGACCGGAGAGGTCGTCGAGCGCGACGGCGGACACCCGGCCGTACAGCTCGCCGGGCGCCGTGCCGCGGAACAGCACGTGCGGGCCGTCCAGCACGTCCTCGGCCACCTCGACCGCGCTGGGGGCGGCCTGCTCGGCCCGGGCGCGCAGCACCTCGGTGGTGACGTACCAGCCGGTGCCGGCCAGCACCACCACGGCCAGCGCGCCGAACGCCGTGCGCCGGGTCGCGTGCGGGCTCATGCGGGGGACTTCCGCAGCAGATAGGCGCAGACCGGGACGGCGAGCGCGAGCGCCGCCGTCGCGATCCACAGCGCGTCGACCCGGCCGGTCGCGTACCAGAGCACGCCGAACCCGGCGGAGGCGACCATCCGCGCGACGGCCGTGACCGTCTGGGCGGTGCCGATCGCGGTGCCGCGCACGGCCGCGGGGACCAGCGCGCTGGTCAGCGCGGACAGCACGCCGTCGGTCGCGGCGTAGAAGGCGCCGAGCAGGACCAGGGCGACCACCGTCGTCGTCGTGCCCGCGAACGGCGCGGCCGCGCACACGTACGCGGCGGCGAGCAGCACGTGCCCCCACACCAGTACGCGGGCCCGGCCGAAGCGGTCGGCGAACCGGCCGACGGGGGCCGCGAGCAGCATGTACACGGCGTTGGTGCCGACGTACAGCAGCGGGAACCACTGTGTCGCGAAGCCGTCGCGGTCCTGGAGCGCGAGGTAGACGAACCCGTCGCCCACGGTCAGCAGGCCCAGGAGCCCGGCGACGACGAGGAGGCGCACCGTGGCGCCGCCGCGCAGGAAGCTCCACGAGAACGGGCGCCCGGCGAGCTCCAGGCCGCCCGGCGCCTCGCACGTGCAGCCCTTGCACTTGGGCAGCCCGCGGGACTCGCGGGTGCGGTGGGTCCTCAGCCAGGCGGCCTGCCGGGGCCGGAGGTCCGGGACGAGGAGCACCAGGGCGCCGACGCCGAGCACCGCCGCACCGAGCGAGATCACGAAGACCGTCGTGTACCCGTCCGGGATGGCCCAGAGCACCACGAACGCGAGCAGGGGGCCGAGCGCGGCCCCCGCGGTGTCCAGCGCGCGGTGCACCCCGAAGGAGCGCCCGAGGTTGCGCGGGTTGGCCGACGCAGCGATGAGGGCGTCGCGCGGGGCCGTGCGCACGCCCTTGCCGACCCGGTCGGTGACCACGAGGCTCGCGATGGCCGGGAGGCCCGCGGCGAACAGCAGGCCGACGCGGGTCAGGGCGGACAGCCCGTAGCCGACCGCGGCGACCCACTTGGGCCGGTCGGTCCGGTCCGCCGCCCACCCGCCGGCCACCCGGACCAGGGCGCCGGCGCCCTGGACGAGGCCGTCGACCACGCCGTACGCGACCACCGACAGGCCCATCGCGGCGGTGACGTACAGGGGCAGGATCGCGGTGACCGCCTCGGAGGAGACGTCCGTCAGGAAGCTCACCACGCCGAGGGTCACGACCGTGGACGAGACCCGTCCGGCGCGGCGGCGCGCGGCGTCCGACCGGGCGGCTGGTCGCGTGCCCGGCCGTTCGGGGGACGGAGTTCCGGTCGGTGTGCCGGTCCCTCCCGGAGCAGCGCGGAGGAGCCCTGACATGTGGCTCAGGCTACGACCGGGGCCCCGGGTCACGACCGGTCAGGCAGGGGTGAACTGGGTTTCTCACCCGGGTGAGGCGGTTGCCCGGCGGGTCGACGTCGTCACCTTCCTGACCCGGCCAGCCACCCCGGCGGCGCGAACAGCCAGCGCGCGCCGGTCCGGGGCGCGAGCGCGCCCAGCCCCAGCCCGACGCCGATCGCCGCCGCCCAGAGGACCACGGGCAACCACTGCGACTGCGGCGCCGGGACCCAGACCGCGTTGCGGTACAGCAGGCAGAGCAGCGCGAGGACCACCGACGTGTGCGTGACGAAGACCGGCAGGGTGCGCGCGCCGATCCATTGCAGCCCGAGCGCCCCGGGTACGCGGGAGAGCAGCACGCTCACCGCCACCCCGGCCGGCACGCCGGCGACGTTGGCCAGCAGGTACACCCCGGGGACGTCGGCCAGGCCGAGGTCGCGCACCGCGATCTGGATGCCGAGCCAGAGGCCGACGGCGAGGAGCGCCCAGAGCCAGGTGACGCGCTCGGCGAACCGTTCGAGCAGCGGCCGCAGGTGCAGGCCCGCCAGGAAGAACACCGCGAACTGCGCCGTGCCGCGCCACGCGATGCTCTCCGGCTCCCAGCCGGCCAGCGCCCACCCGCTCACGGCCGCCGCCGCCAGCAGCTGCACCGGCACGGGGACCGGGCGCAGCAGGCGCGCGAGGACGAAGAACGCGGCCAGCGTCCAGAGGAACCACAGCTCCGACCGGGGGACCAGCAGCGACCAGGCGAGGTCGTGCGCGAGGGTGCCCCAGTCGGCGTCCGCCACCTGGTAGTAGCCCGTGAGCAGGCGCACCACCAGGGAGATCGGCTCCCACAGCACGAAGACCCAGGCGAAGTGGAGCAGCTTGCCGCGGGCC
The DNA here is from genome assembly GCF_042728455.1 of Promicromonospora sp. NPDC060204. Lineage (NCBI taxonomy): Bacteria > Bacillati > Actinomycetota > Actinomycetes > Micrococcales > Promicromonosporaceae > Promicromonospora > Promicromonospora sp. NPDC060204. The sequence continues at coordinate 16,043 of NZ_JBHWZO010000103.1, read as the reverse complement.
AGCCGCGACCACGGCGCCGTCGTCCACTTGCCCGCGAACATGCCGGCGACCGCGAAGAACAGCGGCATGCGCAGGCTGCGCAGCGTCTCGTTGACCTCGCGCAGGACGCTCACCTCGTATCCCGTGGACCACGTCCAGTTGGTCGCGTGGTAGAGCACGACCAGTGAGATGGCCAGGCCGCGCGCGGCGTCGGGCCAGGCGAGGCGGACGGCGCCGCGGCGCGCGAGAGCGGCGTCCCGCACCGCTGGCGTGCCGTGCCGCGGGGGACCGGAGGGGGTGAACATTGCCGGTCATCGTAGGACAGAGCGGGACGGAAGGCACCGCAAACTGCGGTGTCAGTGCCCAGGAGTAGCCTGGGACCCAGCCCCTCACCCCCTGACCCTCCCCGGGTCATGCCTGTGAAGGGCCCGTCGTCGTGCGCCCTCGAAGGAACAGATCTATGAACCTCACCGGCCTCCTCCCCACTCTCCTGCGCGATCCCGGCGCGTCCGCCGCCGTGGAGCACGTGCGCACCCGCGGCTTCGCGGACGTGGTGGGCCCGGTGGGGGTGCGTCCGCCGTTGCTGGTGGCCGCGGCCGAGCGGCGCCCCCTCGTGGTGGTGACCGCGACGGGCCGGGAGGCCGACGACCTGGCCGCGAGCCTGCGCGGCTATCTCCCCGAGGAGCGGGGCGACGAGGTCGCCGTGCTGCCCGCCTGGGAGACGCTGCCGCACGAGCGGCTCAGCCCGCGCGCCGACACCGTCGCGAAGCGCCTGGCCGTGTTCCGTCGGCTCGCGCACCCGGCCGAGGGGCACGGGCAGGCGAGCGAGGTCCGGCTGCTGGTGATGCCGGTCCGGGCCCTGCTCCAGCCCGTCGTCGAGGGCCTGGGGGAGCTGGCGCCGGTCCAGCTCGAGACCGGCACCACCGCCGACCTGACCGACGTGGCCGAGCGGCTCACCGCCGCCGCCTACACCCGGGTGGACATGGTGGAGCGGCGCGGTGAGTTCGCGGTGCGCGGCGGCATCCTCGACGTGTTCCCGCCCACGGAGGACCACCCGCTGCGGTGCGAGTTCTGGGGCGACGAGGTCACGGAGATCCGCTGGTTCGCCGTGGCCGACCAGCGCAGCCTGGAGATCGCGGAGCACGGCGTCTGGGCGCCGCCCTGCCGCGAGATCCTGCTGACGGACGCCGTCCGGGCCCGCGCGGCGGAGCTGGTGGAGACGCTGCCGGGCGCGGTCGAGATGCTCGACAAGCTCGCCGCCGGCGTGGCCGTGGAGGGCATGGAGTCGCTCGCCCCGGTGCTGGTGGACCGCATGGTCCCCGTGCTGGAGCTGGTGCCCGACGACGCGCTGCTCGTGGTCAACGAGCCCGAGCGCGTGCGGCGCCGTGCGCACGACCTCGTGGCGACCACCGAGGAGTTCCTCGCCGCCGCCTGGACCGGCGCTGTCGCCGGCGGCGCGGCCCCCATCGACCTGTCCGCGGCGTCCTTCGAGACCTTCGCCGAGGTGCGCGAGATCGCGGCCCGGCGCGGCCTGGGCTGGTGGACCCTCTCCTCCTTCACGCAGGACACGGAGCTCACCGACGGGTCCGACGACGCGTCGGCGGGCGCCGGCGAGACCGTGTTCACGATCAGCGCGCGCGACGTCGAGTCCTACCGCGGCGACCTCGCCCGCGCCCTGGACGACGTGCACGGGCTGCAGGTCGCGAGCTGGCGCCTCGTGCTGACCACCGAGGGCCACGGCCCGGCCAAGCGCATGACCGAGCAGCTCTCCGCGGCCGGCACCGCGGCCCGGCTGGCCGTGTCGCTGGAGGAGGAGCCCGAGCCCGGCGTCGTGCACGTGCTGGCCGGCGGCGTGGGCAAGGGCTTCGTGGCGCCCGAGCTCCGGCTCGCGGTCTTCTCCGAGCAGGACCTCACCGGGCGGGCCGGCTCGGGCACGCGAGACATGCGCAAGATGCCCAGCCGGCGCCGCAACGTGGTGGACCCGCTCCAGCTCAAGGCGGACGACTACGTGGTGCACGAGCAGCACGGTGTCGGCCGGTTCGTCGAGATGGCCCAGCGCACCATGGGCACCGGCGGCAACCGGGCCACCCGCGAGTACCTCGTGATCGAGTACGCGAGCAGCAAGCGCGGCCAGCCGGGAGACCGGCTGTTCGTGCCCACCGACCAGCTCGACCAGGTCACCAAGTACACCGGCGCGGAGTCGCCGTCGCTGTCCAAGATGGGCGGCGCCGACTGGAAGAACACCAAGGCCAAGGCCCGCAAGCACGTGCGCGAGATCGCGAGCGAGCTGATCCGGCTCTACAGCGCGCGCATGGCGACCGAGGGCCACGCCTACGGCCCCGACACCCCGTGGCAGCGCGAGCTGGAGGACGCGTTCGCCTACGTCGAGACGCCCGACCAGCTCGCCACCATCGACGAGGTCAAGGCCGACATGGAGAAGTCCGTGCCGATGGACCGCCTGGTGTGCGGCGACGTCGGGTACGGCAAGACGGAGATCGCCATCCGGGCCGCCTTCAAGGCGGTGCAGGACGGCAAGCAGGTCGCCGTGCTGGTGCCCACGACGCTCCTGGTGCAGCAGCACTTCGAGACCTTCTCCGAGCGGTACACCGGGTTCCCCGTGACCGTGCGGGCGCTCAGCCGCTTCCAGTCGGCCAAGGAGTCCGAGGAGACGCTCGCCGGGCTCAAGGACGGCAGCGTCGACATCGTGATCGGCACCCACCGCCTCATCACCGGGTCCGTCGCCTTCAAGGACCTGGGCCTCGTGGTCATCGACGAGGAGCAGCGCTTCGGCGTCGAGCACAAGGAGACGCTCAAGCAGCTCCGCACCAACGTGGACGTGCTGGCCATGTCCGCGACCCCGATCCCGCGCACGCTGGAGATGGCGGTGACCGGCATCCGCGAGATGTCCACGCTGGCCACGCCCCCGGAGGAGCGCCACCCCGTGCTCACCTACGTGGGCGCCTACGAGGAGAAGCAGATCGCGGCCGCCCTGCGCCGCGAGCTGCTGCGCGAGGGCCAGGTCTTCTACGTGCACAACAAGGTGGAGACCATCCAGCGTGCCGCGTCCCGCCTGAGCGAGCTCGTGCCCGAGGCCCGGATCGGCGTGGCCCACGGCAAGATGAGCGAGCACCAGCTCGACCAGGTCATCCGCGCCTTCTGGGAGAAGGAGCTCGACGTGCTCGTGTGCACCACGATCATCGAGACCGGCCTGGACATCTCCAACGCCAACACCCTGATCCTGGAGCGCTCCGACATGCTGGGCCTGTCCCAGCTCCACCAGCTCCGCGGGCGCGTCGGCCGCGGGCGCGAGCGCGCCTACGCCTACTTCCTGTACCCGCCCGAGAAGCCGCTCACCGAGACGGCACACGACCGCCTCGCCACCATGGCCGCCCACACCGACCTCGGCGCGGGCATGCAGATCGCCATGAAGGACCTCGAGATCCGCGGTGCGGGCAACCTGCTCGGCGGCGAGCAGTCCGGCCACATCGCCGGCGTCGGCTTCGACCTCTACGTGCGCATGGTGGGCGAGGCCGTGTCCGCGTTCCGCGGTGACACCGAGGAGGAGGCGCCCGAGGTCACCATCGAGCTGCCCGTCGACGCGCACCTGCCCGAGGCCTACATCGCCACCGAGCGGCTGCGGCTGGAGGCGTACAAGAAGATCGCCGCCGCGCACGACGCCGGGGCGCTCGCGGAGGTCCGCGCCGAGCTCACCGACCGTTACGGCGTCCTGCCCGAGGTCGCGGACGCGCTGTTCGACGTCGCCGACTTCCGCAACCACGTGCGGGAGGCCGGGCTCTCGGACATCACGGCCCAGGGCAAGTACATCCGGTTCGCGCCGGTCAACCTGCCGGAGTCGGCGCAGCTCCGGCTCAAGCGGCTCTACCCGGGCACCATCCTCAAGCCGGCCATCCGGGCCATCCTCGTGCCGTTCCCGACGACGGCGCGGATCGGCGGGCGCCCGCTGCGCGGGACCGAGGTGCTGGAGTGGGCCCGCGGCCTCATCGACGCGGTGATTCTGGCGGACGTGGCGGCTGCCGCTAAGGTCGGCACACGCTCGTGACCCCAGGCCTCGCGTCCGTGGGATAGGTGAAACTCGAATTCACAGCAACTCACCCGGACCGTATAGGCTCCACCCGCGTAACCCGCTCATCATGTCGTTTCGTGGAGGACACCGCATGGCACTCGGACATCGCGTGCGTGGACACCGTGCACGCGCGGTCACCGGCTCGATCGCGGCGCTGGCCGCGCTCGGCGGCCTGCTGACCGGCTGCGCGACCGATTCTGCCGAGTCGGCGGAGAACACCGCGGTCGAGGTGCGCCCGGAGCTGCGCGCCCTGCTGCCGGGCGAGCTGCGGGCCGAGTCGGCACGCATCGCCGTCGGTACGGAGTCGGGCTACCCGCCCTTCGAGTACACGAACGAGGCCGGCCGCATCGTCGGCTTCGAGATCGATCTGTTCGACGCCGCGTCGAAGCGCCTGGGCCTGAAGTACAACTTCGTGGACATGCCCTGGGACTCGCTGGTCGACGAGCTGTACGCGAGCAACGTGGACGTGGTGGCGGCCGCGATGTCGGACACCCCCGAGCGGCAGGCCGACTCCGACTTCGTCGACTACTACAACGACAGCGACGCGATCATGGTCCCGGCGGGCAACCCCGAGGGCATCAAGAACCTCAAGGACCTGTGCGGCCGTCCGGTGGCTGTGCTCGGTGGCACCAACCCGAACGACTACACGTCCCAGCAGACGGCACTCCTCGCGCTCAACGAGAAGGAGTGTCAGGCCAATCCGATCACGATCACGCCGTTCGGCACCGATGCCGAGGCGCTCGAGCAGGTTCAGGCAGGCACCGCCGACGCGGAGCTCACCCAGTGGTCGACGGGTGCGTACAACGCCAAGCAGGTCGGCTCGGGCGACATCTTCCAGGTGGCCAACACCGAGATCATCAACCCGACGCCGCTCGGGTTCCGGTTCCTCAAGGGCGACGTCGAGATGGTGCGGGCCTACCAGGCCGCGGTGCAGAGCATCATCGACGACGGCACCTACGCCGAGATCCTGGCGAAGCACGACCTCTCGGTCGGCGCCCTCGACAAGGCGACCGTCAACGGGCAGTGACGCGCCGCTGAACGCCACACCGAACGGGCCGTCCCACACACCGTGGGGCGGCCCGTTCCGTCGCTTCGGAAGCGCACGTCCGGATCAGGCCAGGCACAGCGATCACCGGCGGCTGACAGCGGTGCCCCGTGTCCGATTTGTTATGAATTTTACTAGTTTTCGCGCTTCTCTTGGGTGAGGATTGGCATCGCGCGATGTGGTTGGGCGCAGCGGCTGATCAAAGGAGCAATGCATGAAGATGCGAAAGCGCATCCTGGTATCCCTACTGGCGATGTCGTTCGTCGTGTTGGGAGGTGCTGGCACGGCTGCCTATGCATCCCCGGGTTCAGGGGTGATCGATGGGAACGGGGACGGCCCTGGCGACGACTGGGCAGGTGAGGGCGTCCTGTGTGACACCAACGTCGAGCCGACCGGCTGTGGTTACCGTAACTCGAACGCCACGGGGCTGTGGCAGGCGTACTTGACTGCGAACGGCTACCTCAGCCCTTCCCAGATCGACTGCTACTTCGGAACCACCACGCGGAACGCGACGATCGAATACCAGAAGGACCACTCTTCGCTGGACGCGGACGGAGTTGTCGGCCCTGCGACGTTTGGCGTTGCGGACAATGCACTTGTTCGCAGCGGAGCGCACGACATCATCCTCGACGGATCGGTGCGCACCGTCGTATTCGGTCGGAACTCTGAAGCGAATGGCTTCGGCTACTCGTTCCCGGGTGGTCTCGTCAGTCTGACCTCGGCGACCTACGCGACGCGTGGCTCTGCCTGCTGAAGCTTGCTGATGTAGTTCTGAGTCCGGAGCGGGCCGCCCCACACACTGTGGGGCGGCCCGTTCTGCGTCTCCGCAAGGCCGCTCGTGCGCCCTGGCGACGTCGTGCCGGCGGCCCTTCGTGGTTCCGTCCTCAGAACACCCGCTCCGCATCGCGAAATAACGGCCACCCTGGTGACCGTTAGGGGGCCCGTCGGTTAGCCTGATAACCGAAAGGAGCAGTCATGGCCAGAACATCCCTTCGCACCCAGCGCGATCTCGCGTCGCTCGGCGACCACGTGCGCGCCTGGCGCAAGATCCACGGCCTCACGGCCCAGCTCGTCGCCGACCGTGCGGGCATCACGCGCACGACGCTGCGAGCCATCGAGACCGGCACGGGAACGGTCAGTCTCGAGAACACGTTCGCGGTGCTGCGGGTCCTCGGCGTCGCCGACGCCATCGTCGGCGCGAGCGACCCGCTGACCACCGAGATGGGCCGGTTCCACGCGGACCGGGCCCTGCCACAGCGGGTGAGAGTCCCCAACTGAGCACACCGGGCCCGGTCCGACCGGGCAGCCCGAACGAACCGAGAAGGTGATCGCCGTTGTCGATACGTGTCGAGGTCGAGCTGCCCGGCGGCGGACAGGTCCGCGCCGGTGACCTCGACATGCATCTCAACCGCGGCGGCGCCCTCGTCGGCTGCACGTTCCGCTACGACGCCGCGTACCTCCGCGACCCGCGCGCGTACCCGCTGTGCCCCGAGCTGCCCCTGACGCCGGGCAACATACCGTCGGGCAGCGACCGGCCCCTCTTCGGCGTCCTCGCCGACTGCCAGCCCGACCAGTGGGGCCGCACCCTGCTGTTCAACGCGGAGCGGCGCGCCGCCCGGGCGGAGGGTCGCGGCTTCATGACGCTGACCGAGGTGGACTTCCTGCTCGGCGTGCAGGACGAGACCCGGCTGGGCGCGCTGCGCTTCTCGCTCGACGACGGCAAGACGTTCATGGGCCCGCCCCGCGCGGAGGTCCCCGACCTGGTGGACCTGCCCTCGCTGACCGACGCCGCGGACGCCGTCGCGCAGCACCGCGAGACCGACCACGACGTGCGGCTGCTGGTCGCCGCGGGCACCTCCATGGGCGGCGCCCGCCCCAAGGTGACCGTGAAGGACGCCGAGGGCGACCTGTGGATGGCCAAGCTGCCCGAGACCGGCGACCGCTGGGACGTGCAGGCGTGGGAGTACCTGACGCTGCGGCTGGCGTCGGACGCCGGCATCGAGGTGCCGGTCGCGCGGCTGCACCGCATCGGCCCGTCGCGCTCCATCCTGCTCACCCGCCGCTTCGACCGGCGGCCGGACCGCGGGCGGATCGGCTTCCTGTCCGCGGACAGCCTCACGCAGAAGGCGTTCTTCGAGGTCATCGACTACCGCACGCTCGCGGAGACGCTGGCGGACCACTCCGGGCGGCCGGCCACCGACGGGCACGACCTGTTCCGCCGCGTCGCGTTCACGCTGCTCGTGCGCAACGTGGACGACCACATGAAGAACCACGGTTTCCTGCGCCGCGCGGACGGCTGGTCGCTGTCCCCGCTGTTCGACGTGAACCCCAACCCGTTCGCCGTCGTGGAGTCCACGCCGCTGCGCCCGGGCAGCACCCGGATCGACCGGGACGTGCGCGTGCTGCTGGCCACGGCCGACTCCTACGGCCTGCGGCAGGACGACGCGCGGGGCGTGCTCGCCGAGGTGGCCGCGGCGACGTCGGGCTGGTCGCGGATCGCGCGCGACATGTCCCTGCCGCCGGAGGAGATCGCGCTGATGGCGGAGGCGTTCGAGAACCCCAACCGGGACGAGGCGCAGGCGGCCTGACAGGCGTCCCCGGTTGCCGCCGGCAGCTCGTCACAATACTCTCACCAATGAGAGTCTCAATCACGAGACTCTCATTGGTGAGAGTAACTAGGGGTGGCGTGTGAACGGCTTCATCGGACGTGACGCCGAGCTCGGGGTACTGCGCGACAAGCTGCGCGTCGTCAGCTCGGGCGAGCACGATCGGCCCGGACGCGCGTTGCTCATCCGGGGTCGCCGTCGGGTCGGAAAATCCCGGCTGGTCGAGCAGTTCGTTGATGGAGCAGGCCTTCCATACGTCTACTTCACTGCCGTCGGAGGGAACCGGAACGGCGACCTGGCGGGGTTCGTGGACGAGATCGCAGCGTCGAACCTGCCCGATGCCGCTATCGCCCTGGATTTCGCTGCCCCTGACACCTGGGACGCGGCATTTCGCGTGCTTGCCTCGCTCCTGCCGCAGGACTCACCAAGCGTGGTGGTGCTGGACGAGGTTCCCTATCTGGTCCGAGAGGATGACGCGTTCGAGGGCGCGCTCCAGAAGGTGTTCGACCGCACCCTGTCGAAGCTCCCGGTCCTGCTGATCCTCATCGGGTCGGACATCGCGATGATGGAGGGTCTCAACACCCACGGGCGCCCGTTCTACCAGCGTGGTGTCGACATGATCGTGCCTCCGCTCACCCCTCGCGATGTGGCTGCCATGCTCGACCTATCTGCCGCGGACGCCTTCGACGCTTACCTCGTAACCGGAGGACTTCCGCTGCTCCTGACGGAGTGGGAGAGCGGGATGTCGCTCTGGGACTATCTCGCACGGTCCCTGCAGAGTCCGACGTCGGCACTGCTCGTGAGCGGAGAGCGCACACTTGCCGCCGAGTTCCCGTCGGAGACGCAGGCGCGTGCCGTGCTCTCCGCGATCGGTCACGGGGAACGCACGTACTCGCTGATCGCCCGGGAGTCGAACGTCGGCCCGAACGTACTGTCCAGATCGCTCCAGCTGCTGGTCCAGAGACGCATGGTCGTCGCGCAGACGCCCTTGTCGACGAAGCCGAGCAAGGAGACCCGCTACTGGATCGACGATCCCTACCTTCGCTTCTGGCTCTCGTTCGTCCAGCCAGGGTTTCCGCAGATCGAACGAGGGCGGGGCGATCGGGTCCTGCAGACCGTCCGGGACCGGTGGACGACCTGGCGTGGCCGTGCCGTCGAACCAGTCATCCGGGATGCTCTGTGGCGCCTGGCCGGTGATGAGCTCGTACCCGGGACCAACGTGGTCGGAGGCTACTGGACCCGGACGAACGACCCGGAGATCGACCTCGTTGGTGCAGATAGAGGTCCCGTCGCCAAGCGTGTGACCTTCGTCGGCTCGATCAAGTGGCTGGAGTCCCGGCCGTTCGACCACCGGGACGCGTCACGTCTGGTCGTGCACCGCTCTCAGCTGCCCGGAGCGACCGACGGCACGCCGCTGCTCGCCGTGTCGCGGAGCGGCAGCACGGCCGATGGCGTCGCCGTCGTGTCGCCCGAAAAGCTGCTGGCCGCATGGGACAGCTAGGACACCAGGCGCAGGCGGCCTGACCGCGCGGGGTTACGCTCGCGTCATGAGCGGCAACACCCGGCCCATCGAGGCCTCCATCCGTACGGACTTCCGCGACGAGATGGACTACGGCTCCTACCTGGGGCTCGACGCGCTCCTCTCGGCGCAGCACCCGGTGAGCGACCCGCCGCACCACGACGAGCTCCTGTTCATCATCCAGCACCAGACCACGGAGCTGTGGCTCAAGCTGGTGGTGCACGAGCTGCTGGGCGTGCGGCGGTTCCTGGACGCCGACGACCTGCCCCGTGCCCTCAAGGGCCTGGCCCGGGTCAAGCACATCCAGCGCACCATCACCGAGCAGTGGTCCGTCCTGGCGACCCTGACCCCGAGCGAGTACGCGGAGTTCCGCGGATCCCTGGGGCAGTCCTCGGGATTCCAGTCCCACCAGTACCGCGCCGTGGAGTTCCTGCTGGGCAACAAGCACGCCGGGATGCTCCAGGTCTTCCGGGACAAGCCCGAGATCCACGCCCAGCTCGCGCAGCTCCTGCAGGAGCCCACGGTCTACGACGCGTTCCTCCGCCTGCTGGCACGGCGCGGGCACGCCGTCCCGGCCGAGATCCTGGAGCGCGACGTCACGCAGGCCTGGACCGAGCACCCCGAGCTGATCACCGTCTTCAAGACGATCTACGAGGACCCGCACGCCTACTGGGAGCTGTACGAGGCGTGCGAGGACCTGGTCGACATCGAGGACGCGTTCCAGCTCTGGCGCTTCCGCCACCTGCGCACGGTGCAGCGCACCATCGGGTTCAAGACCGGCACGGGCGGCTCCAGCGGCGTCGGCTTCCTCAAGCGCGCGCTGGACCTGACGTTCTTCCCCGAGCTCATCTCGGTCCGCACCGAGATCGACGGTCCGCTCGGTGCCTGAGGCGGTTCCGGGCACGCTGCCCGGCACGACGCTCCCGGGCGTCGTCGACCACCACGTGCACCTGGGCCTGGTCGACCGGGCGCCGCTGGCCGACGGGCCGGTCGTCGAGGTGCACGACCTCGGCTGGGACCCGCGCGAGGTGGCCGCCTGGGCGGCCGCGCCGCCGTCGGGCCTGCGGATCCGGTACGCCGGGCCGTTCCACACCGCGCCCGGCGGGTACCCGACCGGCCGCTCCTGGGCGCCCGACGCCGCGGTGCGGCACGTCGCCGCACCCGGCGAGGCGGTTGCGGCGGTGGCCGACGTCGTCGCCGCGGGCGGCTTCGCGGTCAAGGTCGCCCTCCACGCGGGCATGTCCCTGCTGGCCGACGACGTGCTGCGGGCGCTCGTGGACGCGGCGCACTCGGCGGGCCTGCCTGTCCTCGTCCACGCCGAGGGAGCGGGCCAGGCGGAGCGGGCGATCGACGCGGGCGCGGACACGCTGGTGCACGTGCCGTGGACGGAGCCGCTGCCGGCCGAGGTGATCGCCCGCGCCGTCCACATGACCTGGATCTCCACCTTCGCGATCCACGACGCGCCCGGCGGTTCCGTCGGTCTGGACCGCGCGCTCGACAACGCGCGCCGGTTCGTCGCTGCGGGCGGGCGCCTCGTGTACGGCACGGACCTGGGCAACGGGCCCGCGCCGGCCGGGGTGAACGAGCGCGAGATCGAGCTGATCGGTGCCGTGGGCTTGACGGGGGAGGCGCTGCGCCGCGCCGTCCTCGGCCCGCCGGACGCCGTCCCCGCGTTGACCGCCCCGCTGCCGATCCCGGACACAGCGACCGACCTGATCGCCTGGCTCCGCGCGTCCGCCCGCATACCCCACTGACTCGCCACCCCTCGGACGCCGAGTCAGCAAGATGGTCCGACCACCCGACTGACTCGACGGATGGGATACGCCGAGTCAGCCGGATGGTCGGACCACCCCGCTGACTCGGCCGAGGGGAGATGGCGAGTCAGCGGGGTGGTCGGTGACCTAGTTGCGGTTGATCGTGAACGTCGACGTCGGGTTCTCGATGTCGCGGAAGTTGTTCCCGAACGTCAGCCCGTTGAACGTCGCCGACCCGACCGCCGGACCCTGGCCCGCCTCCGGCAGCGGGTTGGCCCAGATGCCGTAACCCGACTTGGCGTCGTAGGCGTCACCGCTGCGCTGGGCGCCGGTGATCGACACGTCGGTGAACACGGTGTCCTGCACCGGGTTGACCGGCTGCCCGCCGATGTACTGGGTCTGGAACATGATCCCGGAGTACGTCGGGTCCACGATGTCGAGGTCGTTCACCCGGATGGCGGTGAACGTCTTCGACGCCGAGAACAGCCACACCGCCGGGAACACCTGCGCGCCCCAGAAGTGCCCGCCGGAGCGCACCACGGAGATGCCCTCGAAGACGGTCGGCGCGGGGCCGAACCCCTCCATCGGGTACCCGAAGTCCAGCGAGCTGACCGTCACGCCCGAGTAGACGAGCGTGTCGGCGATGTAGATGTTGCGGAACGTGTTGTCCTGCCCGCCGTAGACGGCCAGGCCCGCGGCCCGCCAGGTGTTCGTGGACGTCAGGTTCTCGAACACGTTGCCGCGCTGGCCGCTGCCCCCGGCGTCGGTCGCCGCGAACAGGGCGAACGAGTCGTCGCCGGTGCCCCGCGCCTGGTTGTTGTGCACGTGGTTGTTCGCGCTGCCGTTGGTCATGTTCAGCGCGTCGGCGAACGTGTTCCGGATCCGGGAGTCCTTGATCTCCGAGTCGTCCATGTTGGCGGCCCAGAACATGCAGATCATGTGCTCGACCCAGATGTTGTCGATCGTCATGTCCCGCACGTTGGCGAAGTCGAACACCTTGCCGGGGCCGTCGATCCGCGACGTGTAGTTGCCGTAGTAGGCGAAGTCGCGGAACGTCGAGCCGTTCGCCGTCCCCTCGGCCCGGAAGCCGATGTCGGTGTTCTCCTGGCCCGCCGGGGCGAGGAACCGCGTGAACCACGGCCCGGCGCCCACGATGTCGACGGCCTTGCCGTAGACCTGGAACTTGCTGGCGGTCTGGTAGTCGCCCGCGGGCAGGTAGACGCCAGCCAGGGTGCCGGTCGTGTCCATCCGGAACCGGTCGAGCGCGTTCTGCACGTCCTGGTGCGTGAACCCGGCGGGCTGCACGTACCGGGCCGGGTCCGGGTTGGCCTGCGCCGTCGCCTGCTCCAGGTCCACGAAGTCGACCGTGTATGGCCCGGGGTTGCTCGCCGTCTTCTGCAGGCGGATCGTCGATCCGGCCGGGACGTTCCGCCCGAGCAGGGCGTTCGCCTCGTCGTAGATATGCCGCGGGGCACCCTGTCCGGGCTGGTTGCCCGGGCTGGCCTCGTTGCCGTACAGCCACGCGTAGCGCGAGGTCAGGTCGATGTTCTTGACGAACTGCCCGTCCACGTAGACCCCGAGCGAGCCGCTGGTGCCGCCGCCGCCCGCGGCGTCGGGCATCGAGAAGCGCACCACCAGGGAGTTGCTGGGTGCCCGCGTGGTCCACTCGACGTACGCGCCGGTCTGGCCGAGCGTGACCGCCTTGCGGCCGGAGGCCTCGCCGGCCAGGTCGCCGACGACGCGGTTGGGCCCGATCGCGGTCGCCCCGCCGCCGGCCGCGCCGTCCTCCGCCTCGTAGGTGTCGAACGGCAGGTTCGCGCCGCGGCCGATGAACAGCGACCGCGTCACCTCGTTGTTCGCCCGCTTCGCGGCGACCTCGGTGGGGTCGGGCGCTGCGGTGACGGTGACGTCGAACGAGCCGTCGGCCGCCGTCCAGGTGCCCAGGTTCACGCTCTGGCTGGTGGCGCCCGGTGCGATGGCCCCGGAGACCGAGCCCGTCAAGGTGCGCACCACCGCGCCGGAGCCGTTCCGCAGCACCACGGTCAGGCCGTGCGCGCCGGACGACGCCGCGACGGTGCCGCGGTTCGCGATCGTCGCCGAGAACGTGACGGTCTCGCCCGCCGCGGGCGTGGTCGGCGTCCACGACACGGTCGGGACCAGGTCGGAGCTGGCGATCTCGGTGACCACCAGCGGGTCCGGCCGCGTGTAGCCGTTGTCGGTCTCCGACTGCTCGGCCACGGCACCCGACGGGTCCGCCTCCGCGCCGATCTCGTACGACCCCGCCACCAGCATGCCGACGTCGGCCGTGACCGTGGCCTGCGCGCCCGCGGCGAGCGCGCCCACCTGGCCGGTCGCCACCTCGTCGCCGTCCACGGTGAACGACACGTCCGTGGCCGTCGAGGCCCGGGTGCCGATGTTCTTCACGACGGCGGAGAGGGTCACGTCGTCCGACTCCGTGGGTGATGCCGGGGTGGCCGAGACGCCCGTGACCGTGAGGTTCGGGTTGGCCGCCGGCGTGCCGAACACCTGCAGCTCCGCCACCTGTCCGTTGCCCGAGCCCGTGTTCGCGGTGAAGCGCAGGCGCACCTCCCGCGCGGTACCCGTGACCGGCACGGTCACGGTGTTGCCCGTCGCGGGGGAGAAGGCGCGCGCGGCCGACGGCGCGAGCGTGCTCCACGCGTCACCCGACCCGGTCCGGCCCTGCACCTCGAAGGTCTGCGTGCGCGGCCCCCACGCCGTGGCCGGCGGCAGCTTCACGACGACGTCGCTCAGCTCCGCCGCGGACTCCAGCGTCACCGCCAGGGTGCTCGGGTACTGCCCGCCCGCACCCTCCCAGTAGGTGCTGGTGTTGCCGTCGTTGGCGTTGGTCGCGACGTACGTCCACTCCGTCGACGACGCCGCGATGGCGCGGCCCGCCGCCAGGTCCGTGCCGACCGGCTCCTGCGGCTCCTCCGGGTCGGGGACGTCCCGCGTGCCGCGCACCTCCAGCTCCGAGAGCTGCCCGGCGGGCCAGCCCGTGTTCGCCGTGATCGCGACCCGCACGTAACGGGCGTCCGTGTTCGGCACGTCGATCGTCACCGTGTTGCCCGACGCCGGGTCGAACCGGCGGGCGGCGCTCGCGGACAGCGTGGTGAACGTGGCGCCGTCGGCGCCTGCCTGCACCGACAGGGTCTGCGTGCGGGCCTCCCAGCCGGCGGGGAGCTTGAGCACCACCTCCTCGACCGTGGCCCCGCTGCCGAGATCGACCTGCGCCCACTGCGGCAGGCTGTTGTTGGTCGACTCCCAGTACGTGGCCGCGTTGCCGTCGGTGAGGTTGTCGGCCAGGTAGGGCGCGTTGGTGCTGCTGGCCGCGGCGGCGGCGCCCGCGGACAGGACGGCGGGCGCGGCGGCGGCCGGCGTCGTCGTCGGTACGAGGACGACCGCGGCGAGGGCCGTCGCGGTGAGTGCGGACAGGAGCCCGGGGGCGAGCCCTCGTCGTGGTGCATGGCGCGTGGTGGAGCGGAACATCATCGTCCCCGATCTCCCGTCGTCGTCGACGGGCGTCGTCACCAGGATTGACCTTGGGTACTTGCCATGGTTCTGTACGTAAAACCGCATACTCTTGTCGAGTTCTTGCGTTTGATTGGCACGGACATTACTGATGCCGGGACTGGGGCGTCAAGGGTTCCGCGGGGTCTGCCGCGCACAGGACGTACGCTCGGGCCGGAACCGATCGACCTGGAGCCTCCGTGACCGACACCGCACCGTCCGCCGACCTGCCCGCGCCGCCGTCCGACGCCGCCTTGCCCGTGGCGCTGCCTGCCGCGCTGCGCGACCGCGCCGCCGCGCTCGACGCCGCCGACCCGCTGGCGCGCTACCGCGACCTCTTCGCCCCGAGCGACGGCCTGGTCGCCTACCTCGACGGCAACTCGCTGGGCCGGCCGCTGACCGCTACCCGCGAGCGGCTGGCGTCGTTCGTGGACGGGCCGTGGGCCGCGCGCCTGATCCGGTCCTGGGACGAGGGCTGGATGGACGCGCCGACGGAGCTCGGCGACACGCTCGGCCGCGTCGCGCTGGGCGCGGCGCCGGGGCAGACCGTCGTCGCGGACTCCACGACCGTGCTGCTCTACAAGCTGGCCCGCGCCGCCGTCGACGCGCGGCCCGGCCGCACCGTGATCGTCGCCGACACGGAGAACTTCCCCACGGACCGGTTCGTGCTCCAGGGCATCGCGGCCGAGCGCGGCCTGGAGCTCCGCTGGATCACGCCCGACGCCGAGGCCGGCGTGACGGCCGACGAGGTGGCGGCCGCCGTCGGCCCGGACACGGCGCTCGTGCTGCTCAGCCACGTCGCGTTCAAGTCCGGCTACATCGCCGACCTGCCCGCGATCACGCGCGTCGTCCACGATGCCGGGGCGCTGGTCCTGTGGGACCTGTGCCACTCGGCGGGCTCGGTCCCGCTGGACCTGGACGCCGACGGCGTGGACATCGCCGTCGGCTGCACCTACAAGTACCTCAACGGCGGGCCGGGCTCGCCCGCCTTCGCCTACCTGGCCGCCGGCCTGCAGGACGAGGTGCGCCAGCCGGTCCAGGGCTGGATGGGGGCCGCCGACCCGTTCGCGATGGGTCCCGAGTACGAGCCCGCCACCGGGATCCGGCAGCTCATCAGCGGCACGCCGCCCGTCATCGGGATGCTGCCGATGCGCGACATGCTCGCCCTGATCGAGGAGGCCGGCATGCCGGCCGTGCGCGAGAAGTCGCTCGCGCTGACCGCCTTCGCGATCGAGATCGCCGACGAGCACCTGCCCGGCGTGCGCGTCGCCTCGCCGCGCGACCCCGAGCGCCGGGGCAGCCACGTGATGCTCGACCACCCCGACTTCAAGCGAGTGGTCGCGCAGGCCTGGGAGCGGGGCGTGATCCCGGACTTCCGCCCGCCGCAGGGCCTCCGCGTAGGGCTCTCCCCGCTGAGCACGAGCTTCACGGAGGTCGCGGAAGGCCTCTGGACGATCCGCACCCTGACCCTCCCTCGTTGAGTGCTGGGTATTTGCGCCCTCGAACCGTTTCGACAGCGCAAATACCC